>NZ_VIVB01000002.1:186340-276557 GCF_007828605.1 Pantoea sp. SJZ147 | reverse complement strand
TCTCCTGCGCCGTCTGGGTACTGCCGTAACCGGCTGTCAGAATGCTGTGATAGCCCGCGGTCTGGGTGCTGCCGTAGCCCGCGATTAACGAGCTGTCGTAACCCGCCGTCGAGGTGCTGCCGTAGCCGGTTGTGAGATCGCTGCGCTCCTGCGCCGTCTGGGTACTGCCGTAACCGGCGGTCAGAATGCTGTGATAGCCCGCGGTCTGGGTGCTGCCGTAGCCCGCAATCAGCGAACTGTCGTAACCCGCCGTCGAAGTGCTGCCGTAGCCGGTCGTCAGATCGCTCTGCTCCTGCGCCGTCTGGGTACTGCCGTAACCGGCGGTCAGGATGCTGTTGTACCCGGCAGTCTGGGTGCTGCCATAGCCCGCAATTAATGAGCTGTCGGCACCGGCGGTTGAGGTGCTGCCGTAGCCGGTCGTCAGATCGCTGCGCTCCTGCGCCGTCTGGGTACTGCCGTAACCGGCTGTCAGAATGCTGTTGTACCCGGCGGTCTGGGTGCTACCGTAGCCCGCGATTAATGAGCTGTCGGCCCCGGCGGTTGAGGTACTGCCGTAGCCCGTCGTCAGCACACTCTGCTCGCGCGCCGTCTGCGTACTGCCGTAGCCCGCCGTCAGGCTGCTGTGATAGCTGGCGGTCTGGGTGCTGCCATAGCCTGCAATCAGCGAGCTGTCGGCACCTGCCGTAGAAGTACTGCCGTAGCCTGTCGTCAGCACACTCTGCTCACGCGCCGTCTGCGTACTGCCGTACCCCGCTGTCAGGCTGCTGTTATAGCTTGCTGTCTGCGTACTGCCGTAGCCTGCAATGATGGAACTGTCTGAGCCCGCCGTGCCGGTACTGCCATAACCGGCGGTAAGGTCGCTGCCTTCTCGCGCCGTCTGGGTACTGCCGTAGCCCGCCGTCAACACACTGTTGTAGCTGGCGGTCTGGGTACTGCCATAGCCTGCAATCAATGAACTGTCTGACCCGGCTGTAGACGTACTGCCATAACCGGTGATGAGGTCGCTTTCTTTCTGCGCGGTCTGCGTACTGCCGTAACCCGCCGTCAACGTGCTGCTGTAACCCGCAGTCTGGGTACTGCCATAGCCCGCGATCAATGAACTTTCATAACCGGCAGTCGAGGTACTGCCATAACCGGCGGTGAGATCGCTGCCCTTCTGCGCGGTCTGGGTGCTGCCGTAACCCGCCGTCAGCGAGCTGTCTTCGCCCGCCGTCTGGGTACTGCCGTAGCCCGCGATTAAGGAGCTGTCAGCCCCCGCCGTGCCGGTGCTGCCGTAACCGGCGGTGAGATCGCTGCCCTTCTGCGCGGTCTGCGTACTGCCGTAACCCGCCGTCTGGCTGCTCTCTTCCCCGGCCGTCTGGGTACTGCCGTAGCCCGCGATTAATGAACTGTCGGACCCCGCCGTACCGGTGCTGCCGTAACCGGCGGTGAGATCGCTGCCCTTCTGCGCGGTCTGCGTACTGCCGTAACCCGCCGTCAGCGAGCTGTCTTCGCCCGCCGTCTGGGTACTGCCGTAACCGGCGATCAATGAGCTGTCATCCCCCGCTGTGCCGGTGCTGCCGTAACCGGCGGTGAGATCGCTGCCTTTCTGCGCGGTCTGCGTGCTGCCGTAACCCGCCGTCTGGCTGCTCTCTTCTCCGGCCGTCTGGGTGCTGCCATAGCCTGCGATCAACGAACTGTCGGACCCCGCCGTACCGGTACTGCCGTAACCGGCGGTGAGATCGCTGCCCTTCTGCGCGGTCTGCGTGCTGCCGTAACCCGCCGTCAGCGAGCTGTCTTCCCCGGCCGTCTGGGTACTGCCGTAACCGGCGATCAGCGAGCTGTCGTCCCCCGCCGTGCCGGTGCTGCCGTAACCGGCGGTGAGATCGCTGCCTTTCAGGCCGGTCTGCGTACTGCCGTAACCCGCCATCTGACTGCTCTCTTCCCCGGCGGTCTGGGTGCTGCCGTAGCCTGCGACTAATGCGCTGTCTGCCCCCGCCGTACCGGTGCTGCCATAACCGGCAATTAATGTGCTGTTATCGCCCGCCGTCTCGGTACTGCCATACCCGGCGATCAGCTGACTCTGATGCGTGCCGCTGAGCGTACTGCCATAGGTTCCGATTTCAATTGTTTGAGTCGGCTGAGTACTGCCTGATTCGATGGTTGCATCAATGTCATCGACTACGGGCAGCGATCGCTCCCCTGCCTTTATTTCTGAAGCGACATCAGGAATAACCGATCCGGCCTGCGTTTCCGTACTGGCAATATAATCAGCGTGATGGTGCAGGATAAATTGCATTGCACTGGTTTTCGTTCCGACGTGAAGAACCTCAGCACGGGGAAATTTAACCCAGCCATGGGTTTCTATCGCGATACATTCATCGACAGGAACTTCAGCGACAACCCACCGGGCATCGGCATGCAGGCTTAGCGGGGAATCCGATCCTTTTCCCCAGGCCAGTCCCGTCAGTCCGTTCTCAAAGCCTTTAACAGGCTTCCAGTATTTACACTCCACGATACCGCTCAAGGGCCAGATGATTCCGCCGTGATCGGCCATATTATTAGCACAGGTACGCAATATTAAAATCTTGTCATCTTTCATGTCTAAACCTTCATTTCATTAGGGCATCAAAATAGTCTTACTCCTGTAGTTAAAAAAGGACCTAATGATAATCATTTAAATATCGCCGAACTCACAGATATTAATTCGATCATGAAATATTAATAAATAATAAATTATCAATACTTAATTTTCAGGATCAAAAGAATAACTACATAATAGAATTAAACACTGATAACTCTTTATTTTTTGAAAAACAACAATAGAAAAAATATACGAATCACCCAATTAAATGACTGGTTTTGAGAGTGCAGGCAATTAATTATAATTATTAATTACAGTAGTAAGCTATTTATATCCGGGAGAGAGGGACAGTATAAAATGCGGCATCTTGATGCGTCAGGAGGGATTTTTAACCTTGAGAATCTTTCAGGCACCATCCCGCGCTGAAAATCGGGATGGTGTCAGCCGTGAATAGCCACGTTTCACTGAACGAACGGGATCAGAACTCAACGTCTTCCAGACTGAAGAATTCGGTCTGATCATTATAAGAGAAGATCTCCGCATAGCGGCCCCAGTTGATCACGCTGTCCAGGGTCTCTTTGGCGGCGCTGTCAGCCAGCGAGTCTTCCAGCTCCTGCTCAAAGCGCACGCGCGGCGCACGATGGCCCGGGCGCTCATCCAGTACGGTTTTAATCAAGGCCGCCAGCGGTACATAACGCAGCAGATGATCGGCAAACATGATTTTGCGCTGCTGCGTATCCGACTCGGCAAAAACCCGGGCGGGCGGTGTCAGAAAAATGTCCCCTTCCCGCACGTCGGCAAAGCCCAGCGACTGCAGCACCTCGGCTATCGGGAACAGCTCATCCACCTCCAGATGCAGCGAACGGGCCACATCTGGCATGTCTGCACGACCGTGATAAGGTGCGGCCGCCAGGGTTTCAATCAGGCCGGCCATCAGGTTAGTCGATACGTGAGGCAGACGTGTGCCCAGCCTGAGGCTCTTTTTCACGTTATCGCTGGTTGGTCTGGCCGTCATCTGGGTGTACACATCATCGACCAGACGACGGAAAGCAGGGTCCAGGCGATTGCGGGGATGACCAAAAGGAACCTTGATTTCCGCGACCACACGTCCGGGGTTAGACGACAGCACCAGAATACGGTCGCACATAAAAACAGCTTCTTCGATGTTGTGGGTGACGATGAGCACCGACTTCATCGGCATCTGGCCTTCGTTCCACAAATCGAGTAAATCGGTACGTAACGTTTCGGCGGTTAATACGTCCAGCGCAGAGAAAGGCTCATCCATCAATAACAGTGTGGGATCGACCACCAGCGCGCGCGCAAAGCCGACACGCTGGCGCATCCCGCCGGACAGCTCGCGCGGATAGGCGTTTTCAAAACCGTCCAGACCGATCAGGTCGATGGCCGCCAGCGCGCGTTTCCTGCGTTCCGCTTTTTCCACGCCCAGCGCCTCAAGGCCAGCTTCCACGTTTTGCAGCACCGTCAACCAGGGAAACAGCGCAAAGGTCTGAAACACCATTGCGACGCCTTTGGCTGGCCCATTGAGCGGCTTGCCCAGATACTCGACTGAACCGGAACCCGGCGTAATCAGGCCAGAAATGATGCGCAGCAGTGTCGATTTTCCTGAACCGGAGCGGCCCAGCAGAGCGACAATCTCCCCTTCCTGTAGGGTGAGATTGACGTCATCGAGGATCAGCACTTCGCCATGCGTTTTATCGTAACCGTGCTTAATGCCTTTTACCGACAGGACCGCTTTGCGCCCTTCTGGTTTTCTGTTCGACACGTCTGCGTTCAGTGTGGATGGGTTGTTTAACATCAGGTGTCCCTTAATTAGCACGGAATTTTGATTCGGCGTACACGTACAGTGGTCGCCACAGCAGACGGTTGAACAGGGTGACAAACAGCGACATCACCGCGATCCCCAGAATGATTTTGGGAAAGTCGCCGGCGGCGGTTGTTTGTGCAATATAAGCACCTAAACCGTGCGCCGTGACCTGAGTATTTCCCCACTGCACAAATTCAGACACGATGCTGGCATTCCACGCGCCTCCGGAGGCGGTAATCGCCCCTGTAATGTAGTAAGGAAAAATGCCGGGTAACATCACCTGACGCCACCATTGCCAGCCGCGGATGTGAAAGTTCGCTGCGGCCTCTTTATAGTCATTGGGAAACGCCGTGGTCCCCGCCACGACGTTGAACAGAATGTACCACTGGGTGCCCAGCACGATGAGCGGTGACAGCCAGATGTCCGGATTAAGATGGAAATGCACAATCATAATCACGAATACGGGAAACATCAGGTTTGCCGGGAAGGCCGCGAGGAACTGGGCGACCGGCTGGATTTTCCCCGCCAGGGCAGGCCGCAGGCCGATCATGACGCCCAGCGGTACCCATACCAGCGACGAAATCAGGATCAGTATCGTCACACGTAATAAGGTAATCAGCCCCAGCGTAAAGACGTGTTTCACCTCATCGAGCGTGACGCCGAGTTGAACATAAGTGATGACCCGGTAAACCACATACAGGGTCAGTAAGATCACAAAGGCACCCCAGACAATATCACCCAACCGCGAGGCGCGTTGCGTACGGCTCTCAGCACGTACCGGTCCCCTTGCTGGCCAGCGCCACGAGATACGCGCCAGCGCTGACAGCAGCAGCCGTAATGGCGTAAAGATTTGGTGAATCAGACGCGTCCTGCGCATCAGGTCACGCACCCATGATGTGGGTGCATTGCCTGAACGCGTGTTTTCCATACGGAATTTATCCGCCCAGGCGACCAGCGGCCTGAACAGCAGCTGATCATAAGCCAGAATCACAATCACCATGGTCAGTAATACCCAGCCCACCGCGTGAATGTCTTTATGCAGAATAGCCTGCGCCAGGTAGCCACCCACGCCGGGCAAGGTAAAGGTGTTATTGCCCACGGTGATCGCTTCAGAGGCGACAATAAAGAACCAGCCGCCTGACATCGACATCATCATGTTCCAGACCAGCCCAGGCACGGCAAAAGGCGCATCCAGCTTCCAGAAACGCTGCCATCCGGTCAGATGGAAGCCGCGCGACACTTCAACCAGGTCGGCTGGCACCGTGCGTAGCGACTGATAAAAGCTAAAGGTCATATTCCAGGCCTGACTGGTGAACAGGGCAAAGATGGCCGCCAGCTCAACGCCCAGCACCTGCCCCGGAAAGAGCGCAATAAAGAAGGTGACAGTGAAGGAGATATAGCCCAGCACCGGCACGGACTGCAGGATATCCAGAATAGGCACCAACACTTTTTCAGCACGACGGCTTTTGGCGGCCAGCGTGCCGTAAATCAGGCTGAAGACCAGTGAAGCCAGCATCGCCACCAGCATGCGCAAGGTGGTGCGCATGGCATATTCTGGCAGATTAGAAGGATCGAGCGAGATCGCCTGCGTTTTTAAACTGTCTATCGGCATCAGCGTTTGATGAAAGCCCACCGCCACCATCGCAATCAGACAGATAATCAGGGGAAAAGCCACGGCATCCCAGACGTTAGGCAATAACCGTCTGTTGGCCGCCAGCATGGTGAATCGGAAGTTCATGAACCCTCTCTTCTTTTCATCACGGGAGCGACTGAATTATTTCAGGTGAGGGATTATCAGGCAGGATTATTAAACGTATGCTCACCTGATGACGGGGTTTTTGTTAATTTTTTATGAAGGCAAAACCCCGATCTGATCGCTCATCCCCGAATGCATTAGTTTCCCATCAAAAACCGGCCCGGCAATGTCGTCAGGACGCCTTCAAACACCCAATGCCTACTCAAGCATAGAGTAGATTTATTGCTATAAATAAAACACGCGACGGCGCTACTAACGGCGATGGCGAATTTATCATGCCCTGTCACATAAGTTTCTGGCAGATGAGCGCCCTGCTTGTGAGGTGACAATCAGGAAGAGAGTGACATAAAAGCATTAGAAAAGTTAAACAAGATGATGATTTCGTGCAGGCAGCTTAACGAAGGCGCTGAGTCAGGATCAACACGCTTGATCTCAAAACGGGTGCCTGGTCACTCACGCAACGTCTGTGCTTTGCGGCAGCAAGACGGCTCGGGAAGGGGAAAACATCTCACGCTGCTGATGCTGAGCGATTGCAACGTGAATATTCAGATCGGGTTCGTGCCACTAAAATGGGTACAACCGTTGAAAGAAACGCGCGTTCAAGACAGGAAACCACGGGATGGGTATTTCTTTGATTTATTGCGAAAGGCGAACCGGTAAACGGAGATTCCCTGCCCGAAATACAGGCAGGGAAACGGTTTTTAGTTATGTACTTTAACTGGCGTACATTTTGGCACGGTGACAACCGGTTCCTGGCCCAGGATGCCGGGGATCATCTGAGACTGACAGTCAAAAATACGGCCTTTATCTGTGGTTGCACGATAAGACAGCATTTGAGATCCCAGCGTATCTGGTTTTGTCGCGGACACGTTGGTTACGGTCAGCTCATCAGAAGAACTCAGACCCAGCATTTTTGCTGTCTCGGTCTGAAGGGGAGGAATGGCGTCATTAGAAGACATCGTGCTACAGCCACTCAGCGCAAGGAGAGCAAAAGCAACAAGTACCCTGTTTTTCATGATTTTATTTATCCCAAATAAATGTAAAAGGAGAGGTTAAAAAAACTCAAGCATTTGATTAATTCCTGCACGATAGTTTTAAACCTTTACGCCACATTAAAGCAACAAGTTATGTCGCTTTGGTGCTACACGTTTTGTTGATAAAACGGATATAACCTGGCTGACAGCGCATAAGTCGCGGCATGAAAAGGTTGCATTGTCATGAAATGTAAAGCAGGGTTAATCACTTGATAAGCCACAAACTTCTTACAGAGGGATGACTGGCATGGATGGCGACATCGACACATTGATGGCTCTAATGGATCATTAAGACTATTCCTAATTAATTCGTTTCCGCTGCGCTTTACCCTTGACGCTTCATAACCCGGTCATCATCAGCAAGGAGTGAGCTAATGGCCTTATCAGAATCCTATTCAAATAACCTTCCGGATTACGGCCTTGGCCGACGGATGGGCCTGGTGTCCGCAGATGACATTGATTTCACCGCCCTGGCCAATCGTCTGGATTGCACGCGCGATTTTAGTCAGGTGGGCATCATCTATTCCGATGGCCGCGAACAATGGCTTGTTCGCCCTTCTCGCCGCTACGCTTCGCCAAACCGAAGTAGTGTGAGTCATGTGGTGATTACTAAGGTCCCAACCGTCATTCCGCAAACGGCGGCGAAGACCTTAACAGATACGTTAAGTAAGCCCTCGCTTGCAACTGAAATTACGTCGACGGCATTTTCATGCGGTGCGGCCGTTGCTACAGTTGTCTTAGCATTAGGAGCAGCGGCAGCGGTGCCCATCACGGCAGGCGCATCTGGTATTGTTGCCGGTGTTATTACAGCAGGCGGAGTAGCCACGGGCTTGCAATGCTTCGTAGGCGCAGCAAGGCTTTTTTTAATTGCAAATGATAAAGAAGAAACGTTGACATGGTTTGACTCTCAGGAATGGTATACGGCAACGATTACTGCACTTGATATTATTTCTCTTGCCGGAGCGGGTGCAGGATTAAAAAGTACCATAGAAACTTATAAGTTAATGAAAGCAACCACGTCTTCAGGAAATTTAATTAACTGGCTTAAATCACTAAGCAGGTCTGAACGCCGGCGCATTACTGAGGAAATAATACGCTCGCAAAATCCCGGCATCTCTAATGCAGGCATAAAAGCTGTAATGAAAGCGGGTATATATCCTAAGCGTTACCCTGCAGAAGCATTGCAAAAATCTTTGCAACGGGAACTTTCTTCAGCATTCGTCAACTCTTCAGCATTCGTTGGCAGTGCCCTTACCGGCACAATAAAAAACCCCCAGACTATTTCCCAATCTGGGAAATATTTGATTGGGATGATTCAATCTTTTTCTACAAATTAATTGTGTATATTATGCTGATACAACTGAAAAAAAATTTAGAACTTAGCAAAAGTACAACTAAAAGAATGGTAACAAACGATCTTGATGAGCTCGAACACATTAAAGACGATATGAAAGAATTAATGGAAAAGCCCATAGGTTTTCATACTATGGGTTTACCTTTAGTGGTGAGTTTCATTCTTACTCTGCTTAGTTTTGCAATGCCTCAGGCGTTAATTTGGGAGGCTGTATTTTCCTTTATGGGGTGGCCTGATTATGCTTTACTAGGAGGAATCATTCTCACGGGACTACCTTATTGTCTAATTATGTTTCCATCTTTATCATTGATAGCGAGAGGTAATTACACGGCACTTAAAGTTTATATCTCTCTTATGTATTTCACCAGCGCAGTCGCACTCTTATATCTTGGTCATTCACTATGGGCGCTCATGTTTGGTGAAAACACCTCGACTTTAACTTTTCTATCATCCTGCCTTGGCGTTATCTTTATGCTTATTGCATTTAAATGCATAAATAGCCTAATGTTTTATAAAAGCAACGCCTTCTATTTGCACAATCGCATATGGCGAAAACAGCTTGAAATTCAGAGAAAAAGCACAAGCAATCTCAAAAAATGAAAAATCGCCCATTAGTTTTTTATTATAGATTTAAAGAGAAAGTTATAAAAAAGCAACTTTATTTTATATAACCCATAATCTTTAAGTAAAAAATGCCTTTGGCACAGGGAATAATAATGGCTGTTTAAATGCTACAATCGATTAATTTTAAGCAATATATTCTTAATATCGAAGCATTTCTCTTTACAGGTATAAAAAATGCTACACCAGTTAAAAAAGACATTAAACGTCAGCCTTCCCATTGATAATAAAATAAAAAATGGTGATATTAATAAGTTAGAAGAAGTTAAAGAAGATATGACAGATGAGATGGACGTGCCGATTGGATCGCATACTATGGGTCTTCCACTGATAGCAAGTGTCATGCTCACATTGATAAGTTTTTCTCTTCCTCAAATCTCTCTCTGGCATGGCATTTCAAATTGGATGAACTGGTCAGAACATGCTTTTTTGACAGGAACAATAATCACAGATTTTATATATTGCATCATCATAAACCCTTTAATGATTCTGATAGCAAGAGGGCATTACTGGGCACTTAAAAGCTATGTTTACTTAGCCTTTAGCACTACCGTGTTAGTCGTGCTATTTTTTATATATGCCACATTTGGCACGTTACTCGGTGCAGAGATAAAAACCACTCATTTGGTAGCCTCAATCATTGGAACCATTTTAATTGCATTGAACTTAAGATGTCTTAACAGCATGATTTTTTATCGCATGATTGCTTACTGCTTGCACAATCGCGCATGGCGTAAGCAAATTGAATCAGAACGCAAGCACGCGTCGTAAGCAGGAAGTTTACATTAATCAGATTAAACGATCTCAGGCCTTTTCCCAGGGCCTGATTAAAAAACCTTAGCAAACGCTGAGTACAAAAAATTATAATACTCAACCCGTAACAAGATACACACCTGTTAAATTAACCTCATCATAAATCCTTTAAGTTAAATTAAAATAAGACTAAAAGCCTCAATATTTAACACACAATATTCCGTTTTGCTGATCTGACTGAGCCCGGCATGCGTCGGGCTTTCTTCGCTCGCCAATCACCGCCACACCGCCAGTCGGGCCATACGCCGGGCAGTTAATAACACTGTCATCCTGTGCCCGGCGTCGGTTTATCCCTGCAGTTTTCTCAGGCAGCGATCCATCGCACTGACCACCCAGTCGATATCGCCCGTCTGGAAACAGAGCGGCGGTCTGATCTTCAGCACGTTGCCGTAAGGCCCGGCGACAGACGTCAGCACACATTCCTCGCGCAGCGCCTCAACCAGATCGAGCGCCAGCCTTTTGTCTGGCTGCTTAGTTTCTCTGTCCGTGACCAGCTCAAAGCCGATAAACAGTCCTGCGCCGCGCACGTCGCCTATGCAGGCATAACTATCCTGAAGCGACTGCAAAGCCGATAACAAGGCTTGCCCGGTTTTCAGGCTGTGTGCCTGAAGTGCCTCCTGCTCAATCACATCCATCACCGCATGCGCCGCCGCCATTGAAACCGGATTGCCGCCAAACGTATTGAAATACGGCAGCGAATCACTGAAGGCCGCCATAACCGGCGCTTTCGCCATCAAACCGGATACGGGAATACCGTTACCCATCGGCTTGCCCGTCGTTACCACGTCAGGCACCACGCCGTGGCGCGCAAATCCCCAGAATGCTTCCCCCGTGCGGGCAAAACCGGGCTGAACTTCATCGGCAATAAAAATCCCGCCGTTTTGATGAACCACTTCAATCGCCTGCTTTAAAAAGCCAGGCTCGCCGGGTAATACCCCGTCAGAAGAGAAAATCGAATCGGCCAGGAAACCCGCAAACTTGATACCGTGCGCGGCCATATCATCGATCTGTTTCTGAATTTCGTGGGCAAACCAGGCACCCTGATCGGCAGGCTGAATGCGATAAAAATCGGGCGATGCCACCAGTCGGGTATGCGATGACAGCGGCTGACCGCTGCCCAGTGCCGGTGATACACCGGACGTCAGCGCACTGGTACCGTGATAGGCCTCTTTCGAAACGATAATGCCCGTGCCGCCACTCCAGGCGTGCGCCATGCGTATTGCCAGATCGTTCGCCTCGGAACCCGTACACATGTACATAGCCCGATCGATGGCCGTCGGCATCGTTGCCAGAATTCGTTCGCTATATTCCAGGATAGACTCATGCAGATAGCGCGTGTGCGTATTCAGCCGCATCATCTGCTGATGCACGGCCTCCACAACCGCCGGATGGCAGTGGCCGATGCTGGCGACGTTGTTATACATATCCAGGTACTGGTTACCCGCCTGGTCCCAGAGATACTGACCCTGTCCCCGTACCAGATGCACGGGATTACGATAAAACAGCCGATACGACTCACCCAGCACCTTACTGCGTTTATCGGTTAACTGGCGAATCGCCGGGGCCAGCGCTTCCGCGTTCTCTGCACGAAAGCTGTTGGTATCCATAATGGTTGAACGTACCGTCATCATTGCTCCTCAGGTTCAATGCAGACGCTGGCGCACATCAGTGCGCGGCAGCGCCTGTCTGCGTTAGTCGATCTCCGCCGCGACAGAGGTTTGCGCGATCGTGCCGCGCCGGGAGTGGGTGGTCAGAAAATAGAGGTAACCCACGACCATAAAGGCCAGGAACAGCGCGCCAATCTCTGGGTTAAACCACAACATCGCCGCCAGGCAGATCAGCGAGCCGCACAGGGCAATCGCGGGGATAACCGGATAACCCGGCGCGCGGTAGCTGCGTTCCAGCCCAGGGGCCGTGCGACGCAGCTTAAAAAGGCTCAGCATGCTCATGATGTACATCACAATCGCACCAAACACCGACATGGTGATCATGGCAGCGGTCAGGCTCATCCCCTGAAAGCTGATACCGTCAGAAAAAATGGCCAGAATCCCTACCACGCCACCGGCCAGAATCGCACGGTGCGGTGTGTTAAACCGCGACAGCTTCGCCAGAGCGGGCGGCAGATAGCCTTCACGGGCCAGCGCAAAGAACTGGCGCGAATAGCCCATGATGATGCCGTGAAAACTGGCAATCAGACCGAATAAGCCAATCCAGACCAGCATGTGCATCCAGCGCGAATCATTACCGACCAGCATTTTCATCGCCTGCGGCAGCGGATCGTTGATGCCCGATAATGTACGCCAGTCGCCTGCACCGCCCGCAAACACCATCACGCCAATCGCTAAAACCACCAGCGTTAAAATGCCGCTGATATAGGCGCGAGGAATAGTGCGGCGCGGGTCTTTTGCCTCTTCTGCCGCCATCGCAACGCCTTCAATCGCCAGAAAGAACCAAATGGCAAAGGGAATCGCGGCAAACATGCCGGACACAGAAGCCCCAGAGAAGGTTTCTTGCCCAGCCCAGCCGTGGGCGACAAAATTCGCCAGACTAAAGCCGGGTGCCACAACGCCCATAAAGACCAGCAGCTCAATCACGGCAAGCAGCGTGACCAGTAACTCAAAGGTGGCAGCGATGCTGACGCCGACGATATTCAGCCCCATAAACACCAGATAGGCGCACACGGCGATAAGCTTTGGATTGATCTCCGGAAACTGCACATTGAGATAGGCCCCGATCGCCATCGCAATAGCGGGAGGCGCAAACACAAACTCGATCAGCGTGGCGATACCGGCAATCAGCCCGCCGGTGTCACCGAACGCCCGACGGCTGTAGGCAAACGGGCCACCTGCCTGAGGAATGGCCGTTGTCAGTTCGGTAAAGCTGAAGATAAAGCAGGTATACATGACGGCAACAAAAAACGTCGTAACCAGAAAGCCCAGGGTGCCAGCTGCGCCCCAGCCGTAGCTCCAGCCGAAATACTCACCCGATATCACCAGCCCCACGGCGATGCCCCAGAGTCGCAGGGTGCCCAGGGTGGGTTTCAGTTTCTCTTTCATCACTGCGTTCCCCGTCTGTGTTAATGGAAAATAGGCTGCACAAAAGCTGTCGGGTAGATGATGGACACAGTGAGGAGGGAAAAACTTGACCGCAGAAAACAGAACGCCGTGATTTAAGGTCAACTTGCCCCAGGCCAGGCCGTCAGGTGCCTGCCAAAGTCAATTTTCCTCTGCTTTCAGGTCAAGCGTGCAGGCAGGGTTCAGCGCCATGCTGACTCTACACGCAGAAACCTGGGAGCCGGACATGAGCATTAAACAGTATGACACGCTGAGTAACGACACCATCCTTCAGCTTGCCCACCGGGCATTAATAAACTATCCCGCCTGTTCGCAGGCAGAGGTCAGGCTGCTGTGCCGCTCGGAAAACGCCACGCTTTCTGTCAGCACGCCGCAGGGCCGCTATGCGTTACGGATTCACCGCGGCGATTATCACGCGAAGCAGGATATTGAAAGTGAACTGCTCTGGCTGGACGCACTTCAGACGGCAGACATTATGGTGCCCGTCGCTGTAGAAGATCGGCAAGGTGACCGCATTCAGATCCTGCCGCTGCCCGATGGTGGCGAACGCTATGCGGTGCTGTTCCACTGGATAGAGGGCGATATGCTGACCGACAGCGTCGATCCGGCAGCGTTTCGCCAGTTAGGTGCCATCACTGCCCGTCTGCACCAGCACAGTCGGCAATGGCAAAAGCCGCAGGGATTTCGCCGCATTATCTGGGATCACCATACGATGGTTTCTCCGTCCGGCCATTGGGGAGACTGGCGTGACGTAGCAGGCTTACCCGCCGCCGAGCACGCGGTAGTGGAAGAAACACTGGAACATGTGCGCCGCCAGATGATGGACTTTGGCCAGTCACCCGCGCGCTATGGGCTGATTCATGCCGACCTGCGTCTGACAAACCTGCTGGTAGATAAAGGTGAAACCCGGGTGATCGATTTTGATGATTGCGGCATGGGCTGGTACTTACACGACCTTGCCGCCGCGATCAGTTTTGTTGAACATCATCCGAGCGCGCCGCAGTGGGTAGAAAACTGGTTAAAGGGATATGAACAGGTCGCGCATATCAGCGATCAGGAACTGGCGATGATCCCGGCCATGCTGATCCAGCGGCGCATCCAGCTTACCGCCTGGGTGGCTTCCCACCGTGAAACCGAGATGGCGCGCAGCCTGGGTCACCAATGGGCCAGCCATACCGTGCGGCTGTGTCATCGTTATCTTGAGGGCGCTGCGCTGCCGATTGGCGTTTAACGCACCGTCGCAGTGCCTGATTGCGGTGCAAAAATAAAAGCGCACCGGGTAAGCGGTTGTTATCACGGATATTCCAGCTGGTATGTTTTTTGCAGAATAACAAGACGTTCACTTTTTGCGGAAAACAAGATGACCATCAGAGTTCCAGAAGCCGCTTTAACGGCCATCTCCGGCGCAGGCAGTGGCCATCGCGGTGTGTTATCCGCCGCCGCAACGGGCTTAGGCGAATTTATCAATGCACAGGGCGGCGATGTCGATCGTATTTTCGGGATCAGCGGGATCGATCCCGATACGCTCGCCTGCCCCACGCTGAGTCTGGATTTGGTCAGCTACTGCCGGGTGCTGGAGGAAGCCGCAAGCCAGGCTGGCGTGGACAACTTTGGTCTGCAGTACGGTCACCAGTTCCGGCCACAGTCCCTGGGGCTGATTGGCTATATCGGATTGTGTTCCGCCACGCTGGAACAGGCCCTGCATAATGTGGTGAATGCTTTTCCCTTTCACCAACACAACACCTGCATCCGGCTGACAGAACGCAGCGACTGCTGGCAACTGGACTATCAGGTACGCCATGGTGTAATCCTGATGCGCCGACAGGACGCCGAGCTGACACTGGGCATGTTCCTCAACCTGATCCGCCATGCCGCCGGTCGCCACTGGGCACCGCGCGAAGTGCATTTTGAGCATCCGCGTCCGGAGCACTGGCATGAACACTGCAAAGTGTTTGATGCACCGGTTTACTTCGATCAACCCTTTAACTCGATGATCATCGCGAAAGCGGATCTGAACCGAAAAATGCCGGATCATGATCCTATGCTGCTACTGGTCATGCAGGATGCCATCCGCCGGCTTAGCCCGCCCGTCGTCCGTCAGGACACCGTGAATCAGACCCGAACCGACATCCACCTTCAGTTGCTGAACGGCGAGCCGTCGTTAGAAATCATTGCGGAAAAACAGGGCTTATCCGCCTGGTCGTTGCAGCGGCGCTTGCGCGATGAGCGCACCTGCTTTTCAGCACTGGTCGACAGCGTTCGCAAAGAGATGGCTACCCATTATCTGAAACAGCATCATCTTTCTGTTTCCGAGATGGCGCTGCTGCTGGGTTACTCTGAAGTGAGCGCCTTTTCGCGCGCCTTCCGCCGCTGGTTCGGTTGCAGCCCGCGCGATTGCCGTAAATCACAAGAGGGGCTGTTCTTGTAGCCATTAAATGAGGGCGGTACGTGGCAGCACAGACGCTTTCCCTGCCCGGGCACCAACGGCGCAGATACGCCAGAACAGGGTAAAATCTCCGCGCTGCTTTTTATCAATGGCAAAATGAAAAGCGCACCGACCAGCGCGTGTCCGATCGGTGCCCAATGCTGCCTTTCTGAATTAAGCGGTTTGCCAGCGTCCGTACACCGTCGGCGCCATCATAACCGCCTTGTCATGCCGCACACCGGCTATTCGGTAAACGGGTCAGCGCGCCAAACACTGACACACCGTTATGTTCTGCTTTGCTGACGGGCAAAGACATCACTGTGCCTTTCATTATCAGGCGGTGAGTCTTACTTCGGCTCATCAATAATCAGCAGCAACACCAGACCAATCACCGCGCAGATACCGAAATACGTAAACACTGAACTAAATTGCCCGGTTTTATCCAGTAAATAACCCGCTGCCATAGGTGATACAAAGCCGCCCAGATTACCGCCGCTGTTCACCAGTGAAATGGCGATAGGATAGTTTTTCCGGTCTACAACGCCCATTGGATAAGCGGTAAATGAAGGCCAGCCAATGTTGAGTAACAGCCCCACCATAAACAAGGCTCCCGCGACCATAGCGGTACTCTGCGGCACGTGAATCATCACCACCATCATAAGAATGGTCGCCAGTGCAGTGAAAATCATCGTGGGCTTACGACGTCGCCCAAAAATGTTGTCAGAGATCCAGCCACCAAAAATAGAGCCAATAAATCCGCCGATGAACGGCATGGCCGCGACGAAGCCCATTTTGACAAATGAGAAGCCTTTCTCATTCACCAGATAAGAGGGAATCCAGGTCAAAATACCGTACATGATACTGACCATCATAAAATAGGCGATGGTGTTTCCCCAGACATTGCGCGACCGGAAAATCCTGGCGGCGGAATCAAGCGGCTTGATTTCCCTTACCCTGATGATTTTATCCAGCGTTGCAAACCGGCTATGTTGCACAATATTCTCAATAGTGACCTCATCACCGGACTCTGTTTCAGACGCACGGATATATTTCAGCTCACTGGGAGAAACAAATTTACTCTCTTCCGGTCTGGATTTGACCAGGAAATACCATATGACGGCCAGTAATAGCCCGGGAATGGCAAACAGGAAAAACACCCAACGCCAGCCAAAGGTTAACGAGATCCACACCACTAAAGGCGGTACAAGGATAGGCGCAAACATGGTGGAAGCGATGTAGATCCCTGTTGCAGTCGCCTTTTCTTTCGGTGGAAACCAGTTGTTAATGGTTGATGTTAACCCGACCGGCGTTGGAGCTTCGGTAATCCCCAGGCCGAGCCGTAACCATTTGATGGAAAGCGCCGAAGACGCTGTACCGATTAACCAGGTAAAGGCCGAGAAACCGAGGATGGAAAGCGTGACAATCCCACGCACACCGCGTTTAGCCAGCAGGAAACCGGCCGGAATCTGGCAAATGGCATAACCCAGGAAGAACATACTCGCAATTTGACCTGCTTCGAAATTGGTCATATTAAATTCTTCAGTAATAAAGGGTAATACCGAACCTATATTTGAACGATCTGCATAATTCACGGCATAAACAGCAAAGATTAATGCCAGCACCACCCAGCGAAAATTCGTGGCGGGTTTTACCTGTGACAGAGAAGAGGTTTTCATAATTTTCCCTTTTGCAAAAGAAAAAATAAAGAGACGTTATAAATAACGATTCCTGTTTGGTTATTATTTTAAAAAAATTACAGTGTGTTTTTATTGCTCGCTAATGAATGCATAGTTGATTTAAGCATCGGGTAAAGTGAATCGTAAATACGGTAATGGTTGTGATAAAGGTCGATCAGTTTTTTATCATTACTGGGTTTAAAACTGGCTTCTTCCGTTTTTAATATCGGCAAGTCGGGATCGTTAATGCCGCAAAAAAAGCCGGCCCCGGTTGCGCCTGTCATTGCCGCACCAAATGCTGCTGCATCACTGGTTTGGGCAAGGTTGTATTCAATATGGAGGATATCTGCCTTTATCTGCGTCCATAACGCATTACGAGAACCGCCCCCTACACTTAAAATTTCATCAAGCCTGACGCCCCACTTTTCATAAGCGATTTCCAGGATCTGTTTCATGCCATAAGCGGTTCCCTCCATTGCTGCGCGGATTAAATCGTTTCGTTTGTGCGACAGTCTTAACCCGACCCAGGCGCCAGAAGCCCGCGTGTCCCATAAAGGGCTGCGCTCGCCCGCCAGGTAAGGAAGATAAATCAACCCGTTAGCGCCAGGCGCAGACATCGCGGCCAGTTTTTCCAGTTCGCCGATATCCTGCATTTCTGGCCACAAGGCCTGATTGAGCCAGCCAAAGGTGCCGCCGGTGGTGGACATTGCGCCATGGGCCAGCCACTGATTAGGCACAACGTGGTAACGATTCATGAAACGGCTGTCGAAGTTCGGCGTTTCAAGGCAAAAGGTGATGACGCCCGAGGTGCCGGTCGACTCAAAGGCCGTCCCGCCATCGATAAGCCCTACAGAAAAGGCCGCCGCCGCGGTGTCAGCAGAACCAAGAATAACAGGCACGCCTTCCATTAAGCCGGTTCTGTGACTGACGGCTGCAGTGATATGCCCCACGACTGACGTGCACTGGTAAATTGGCGGCAGGATGTTATGGTCAAACTTCCAAAACCTGAGAAGATCGCTCGACCATTTTGGTGCAGAAGACAACACCACCGCGCCAGAATAGGCCGCCTGCGTGGGATCGATACCCGTTTTCTTCGCACCGAGTTGCAGCGCAAGATAGCCGTTTAACAGCACGACGTTGTGGACTTTTTTCATTAACTCCGGCTGCTCTTTCTGCAACCAGCCCAGCGTCCCCACCCAACAGGCAGACGGTCCGGGGCTGTTATGCGTTAATGAACGGACATACTCTTTCTTGTCTCCCAGCGTTTGGTTAATAAACGCCTCTGAACGCCCATCCAGATAAGTGATCGCGTTACATACGGGCTTACCTTGTTTATCCAGCAAGACCAGTGTTGGACAAGCGACGGAGAAGCCAATCGAGACAATATGCTTTACTTGCGCCGTTACCTCTCTAATCGCGTCTTCAACCTGTAACCCGTATTCCTCAACGGCTATTTCATGGCTTAAGGCGGTTTTCGATATAATGGTGACATCACGTGCGGCCTTAGCCAGCAACTCTCCGTGAAAATTAAAAGCGCAAACTTTAACGCCACTGCTTCCCGCATCAATACCAAGAAAGGCTTTTTCCATCGCTATGACCTCCATTGGCTGACGTTAATCGTTATGAATAATGATCTTCACCGCATCGCCATTTTGCGCATGGCGGAGCGCTTCGTTTATTTCCGATAAGCTAAAACGGTGCGTAATTAAGGCTTCGACGTTTATTTGCCCCGATGAAATAAGCGCAAGGGCCTTTTCATAGCCTTCGCGGCTGAGCGCACTGGCACCGGTAATCACCAGTTCGTTGTAGTGGATCAGATTGACATCAATATCGGCCGTATCATCTTTTGAGAAACCGGCAAACAGATTGGCTCGACCGCCTTTTCTCAGTAATGCCAGCGACGGATTAACCAGCGCGGGAATGCCGATAGCCATGATCACCACATCTGCCCCCAGCCCGGCCGTCTCAGACAGTACAATGGCCTTCAGGTCCTGCTGACTGGCGTCAACGGCCTGGGTGGCCCCGCATTGCAGGGCGACCTGACGTCTTTTTTCATTGAGATCGCTGACGATGATTTTCGATGCGCCTGACAGCTTCGCCAGCGCGACGTGCATCAGCCCTATTGGGCCTGCGCCCATAATGACCACCACATCACCCAGATGGATACCCACGTTTTTCTGCCCGTTAATACAGCAGGCTAAAGGCTCTGCCAGCGCGGCGGCATCATAAGAGACGGTGTCGGGTAGTTTGAAAACATTGCCGGCCTCAAGGGCAATGGCCGGTATTTTGACGTACTCAGCGAAAGCCCCATCAAACTCGTAACCTATAGCCTGACGGTGCTGACAGACGTTTTCTTTTCCACTGCGACAATACAGACAGGAACGGCAAGGAATAACAGGATCAACAGCAATGCGATCCGAGAGCGCAAAGTGAGTGACATCCTGCCCGACATCAACCACTTCACCGGCAAACTCATGACCGATAACCGAAGGAAAACGTACCCCTTTTGTTTTTCTGCCGGTTATGATGCGGCTGTCTGTACCGCAGATAGCCGCTGATTTAACACGCATGACCAACTCACCTTGCGCCGCTTTAGGTGCATCAACGTGAATCACTTCAAGTTTATTGGCCTCGAATAGCACTGCTGCTTTCATACTGATTTCCTCATTTATGCTGTCGCGGACTTAGTTGCCGCCGGCTTGTTTGTAAACCGCGATCGCCTCGTCTACGCTGCAATCGTCATTAATCATGGCATCCAGTGCGCGGACAACGGCGGTGGGGTTGTCGTGCTGCCAGACAAAGCGGCCATAGGTGACCCCGCCCACGCCGATATCCAGTGCTTTCCGGGTGTTGGTCAAAAAGCTCACCAGATCTTTACCCATGTCCCCACCGGCCAACGCCACCATTGCCGGACAGCACGCCACGACCTCTTTAAAGGTGTCAGCAGAACCGGACCACAGGGTTTTAATGATATCCACCCCCAGTTCAGCACCGGCGCGGACGCAGTAGGCCAGATTTTTGGCATCGAAGGGGTTGTCTACCATTGGCCCTTTAGGATAGATGTGTGCGACAACCGGCAGCCCTGCCGAGCCTGCTGCTTTGGTGATCTGCCCCAGAAAGGTCAGTTGCCTGGCCTGTTCCGGCCCACCCAGAATGCAACCCACCGAGATGGCGTCTGCCCCAAAGCGAATCGCTTCGTCTACATCCGCAACGGGCGTATCAAACGCCTCGTGATAAGGAATGGAGTAACTGGTGGCTTTCATGATGATGGAGACATCGGAATCGGCATAAGGCGCAAAGGATTTTTCAATGATGCCTTTGTGCATCGTAATGGCATCGGGTTTACCGGCGACAACCTTGCCCATGACCTCGTTTATCGGGCCAATGCCGGGTAAAACGCCGCGTGTAATAGGATGGTCCATGGTGATGGCCAGCAGACGTCCTGATTTTTTATTTAGCAGTCGTTTTAAGCGGATTTCTTTTCCCAAAAACATAATTATTCTCCTGGTGTTTTATGTACTACGGGTTAACGATATTTATTGGTTTGCCACTCAGCCAGGCATTAATATTGTCGATGAGTTTGTCGGCTAATGATTGAATCGCTTCCTGGCTGGCCCATGAAATATGTGGCGTTAAGATAAAGTTCGGGAGTTGCGTGAGTTTCATGATCGGCGCGTCATTGTCTGGCGGCTCATGTTTTGCCACATCAAAAGCGGCCCCGGCAATACGCCGCGTCATTAATGCACGATATAAATCCTCTTCATTGACGATGCCACCGCGTGCCGTATTAATAAGCAGGACCTCAGGCTTCATGAGTGCAAACTCATTTTCGGTAATCATATTTTCCGTTGAGGGTAATAACGGACAATGAAGTGATAAGACGTCGCTGGTTTTCAACACTTCGTGAAAATCGGTATAAAGCGGCCCCATATTACTGACCCCTTTATACGCAGCAAAAAGCACCTTCATTCCCAGACTTTTCGCTATTTCGCCCACTCGCTTACCGAGTACGCCATCGCCAATAATCCCCAGAGTCGAACCGGCCAGATTTTTAATGCTGTAGTCGAAAAAACAGAACTGACCTGCCTGCTGCCAGCGTCCTTTCTGCACGGCCTGATGATAGGCCGTAATGCTGCGGCGCAGGGCGAACAGCAAGGCAAAGGTGTGCTCAGGTACGGTATCCACCGCATAATCCCGAATATTCGCGACGGGGATATTTCTGGCTTTGCAGGCGTCGATATCAATCGCATCAAAACCTGTGGCAGCCACCGCAATAAATTTAAGATCCGGTGCCTGAGCGATCAGCTCTGACGTTAACTTGACTTTATTCGTAATGACCACATCCGCCTTTGCAATGCGTTCAGCGCATTGCTCCGGTGAGGTTCGTGCGTGCAAGATTAAATTATGCGCGCCATGAATCGTTTTTAACTTCACACTCCCGGGAAAGGTAGCGTAATCAAGAAAAACGATATTTTTATTGTCCATTGCATGAGCATCCTTTGAATGTCTTGATATTCAGCCATTATCCACACAGACATTCATCAGGCTATATGCAAAAAAACATAATAGTGCGCAATAATTATCATACTTCCTGTGTAATTAAACAAATCGCTGCGAGACTTCTCGCATAAACTTCGTTTTAATTAATTAAACCCGTAATAAAAAAAGAGGATCATTTGGTAAGGTTCGCTCGAATTTATCCTTTCTGTTTTTACCCGCCCTTCCCTTTTATTTAGCTGAACACGTTAATGGAATAGCCTGTTGGCCTCCGGTTGGCGGCTGCAATATTGCGTCAGCAAAGCGGGGGGCAGGAAAGCGGTATGAAAAGGCGGTAAAAATGGGTGAGGAAAGAGAGGGAACGCCACCCTGCTTTGGCAGGGCCGGGATGCATCGAGAGAGGCTATCAGCGTGCGGGCGGCCCGGGTAGTGAAGCGTGGGATTGCGCCGGGAGTGGCTGAAACGGCCGTTTCTGGTTAACGGCTAAACGCGCTGTTCAGCCCAATGCCTCAAAATTGATGGCGTCAAACAGGTAGCCCTGGAATGCCGCGGCATAGGGCTTAGCAAACTGAAAGTAAGTTTCCTGTTCAACGCCTTCTACAATAATAAACTGACAATAGTCTTTAATTTGCATCAGGGTATCTTTCCAGAGCGGGCTGTTATGATGCTTCCAGAAAAAAAACTTATCGATTTTAACGGCCTCATATAATCCCTTTTGCAAACAGGGGAAATGGGAAGAGGCACTGCCAAAATCATCCAGCCATAAGGTGTAATGATTATATAACTTTCGCAGTAAGGGATTATTCAGCCCCTCCGCCAGATTGGGGAAGTCTTCTGATACTTCAATGCGCAGAAAAGAATGCGCTGTGGCGAGTTCGTAAATATCCCGTTCTTCCAGCAGCGCAAAAGCCATCTCTACATCGACATTTACAGAACACAGCAACTGGTGACTTTCAAAGAAATGTCTTTTTTTATCAATCAAGAACAACTGGTCTCTTAAGAGACTTATTTTCTGTTCTTTATGCATGTTATTTATATGGAAAAAAGGCGTCCCTGGTGCGGCAAATCGGGTTAAGACTTCAACGGCAATACGTTCAGATTTCAGGTTTACAATAGGCTCAGCAATGAACCGCCAGGCACGGTTGTTATTATCAAGATTCTGGATTTCCATTCCCATGCTCTGATTAACGGCATTAAAGAAGATCGATTATTGATCGTCGCCAGCTATCAATCAAATGAATTTTAACGGATTGGTCTATGATTAAACCTATCAAACTTTAAAAATCGATCGTTAAACCCTTGTTATTTAATGAAGACTCGAAAACTGAAAAACTCCAGTTACGTCTGGATCGTATTGTGGTCAGGTTATGCAGGCTCAGCCAGGATACCTTTATTAATTCCTTTCAGAGTACAAGGGAAAGGGGTAATACGGCTCAGGCCGCCGGTCATCGCCGCATTAAGTCCAGCGTAAAACAGATGAAACTGGCAGGCCGATGACGCCAGGATGCCAGCGAAATGACAAAACAAGATTAAAAACGGTATTTGTAGAAAAGAGACACCCCATGACGTTTTACGCCTTGAAACGCCGTTATTCAGGCGATACTGTTTGACCACCTGACATCGTCATTTTCATTCAGAGCTGCCATGCGCCTCTCATTTTCTAAACTTGAACCTCATCATCTTAAAGAAATATATGAAATACGCTTTTCCGTAACGGAAAATCGCCTGCACGCGCATCAAATCCACTATTTACAGCGCGAACAAGCGCTCGACGATATTCGTCAGGGCGGTGGCTGGATTTGCCAGGTGGACGGTGAGTATGCCGGTTACGGGTTAGGGATCAATGCGCCCGAACCGCTTATTGGCGGGCTGTTTGTTAAACCTGAATATCAAAAACAGGGCATCGGGACACAACTGCTGAACACTATCACACAGTGGTTTATCGATCAGGGCGCGGAGGCCATCGTACTGACCACCGATCCCGGCTCGAACGCGGAAGGGTTTTATCAGGCAAATGGTTGGGTCGCAGAAGGCAGTGATGCGTTTGGGCAGCGGGTGATGCGTAAGCGCTTACCCCGTGGCTGACATGACGCCATCCGCCGCCAACGAAACCGCAGCGTTCCCGCCGCGTTGGGGAGAATGCGCACAGGAAGTCCTGCTCATCCTGTGCGCGGTCCGCGTTGAAGCCGGGATTAGTGCGACTGGGGTTTAAACAGCTGCTGCACAAACTCCACATATGCCGGTCGCCAGACGTCCATCTCATGCCCTAAGCCCGGATACTGGGTGTAATGGAAGGTCACGCCCTGCTTTTCCAGCTCGGTTTTGAGTCCGGCAATGTCTTTGCCTGTAACGATATCTTTATCGCCCACCACCAGCGTAAAGTTTTTCAGCTGCTTATTCACGGTCTGCGGCTGGCTCAGTTGGCGCGTCACGACCTCATTAGGCACGGTACTGGTGGTCACGCCGCTAAAACTGGCCAGCCAGCCAAAGTCGCTCAGGTGCGTCATGCCTGACACCAGCGCCTGATAGCCGCCCTGGGACAGCCCGGCAATCGCCCGGTCAGCCGGTTTGCGACTCACGGTAAAGCGTTTTTCCACCAGCGGGATAATGTCCTGCATTAACTCTTTATCCGCAGCAGCGGCATTGAGGGGATAAAAGTCTTTGCGACGATCCGCAGGCGGGAAGTTTTCAGGAATAGCCTGCACGATGTCGGTTTCGGTATCGGGCACCACCACCAGCATCGGCTTGATTTTGCCCTCTGCCAGCAGGTTGTCCATGATCTGCGGCAGGCGCAGTTGCGAAATGGCGGACAGTCCGGTATCGCCAAAACCGTGATAGAAGTAGAGCACCGGCAGCGGTTTATCATCGGCCTTGTAACCCGGCGGCGCCCAGACAAACACCTGACGTTCCGACTTCAGGGCGGTGGAATGATAGGTCAGGGTCAGCACATCGCCGTGCGGCACGTTGCGCTCGTCCAGAATACTGCCCGGCACCAGAATCATACTGGTGTTCACCTGGCGCTGCGGTTTAGGGAAACGGCTGCCGGTATCCGGCGTGCGGAAACCGTCTACGTCGAAATAGTATTCATACAGGTTGGGCTTCATCGGCGCGCTGGTCCACGACCAGATGCCGGCACTGTCCTTTTTCATGTCATGCGATTGCTGGCTCAGCGGCGTGGCGCCGGTCACCACGGCAACCTGCTTCGCGGCAGGCGCAAAGAGACGGAAGGTAATGGAGTGATCCGGATTGAGCGCCGTAATGTAGCGGCTCACCGGGATACTTGTATCCGGGGTTTGCGGTATAGGTGCGGCAATCAGTACTGGGACATATCCCGTCAGCAGGCTTCCTGCCAGGAATGCAAAACAGGCTAAGTTTTTTTTCATCGTGGGTTCCGTTTTGTGTATGGCGAGGTAGTTATTACATCTTTCTGTCCCGGAAGAGAGAAAATGGATTCGCAAAAAATGCAGGGTGTGATGCGGTTCAAAAAATTCCGCCACGCTCTGGCATGCAAAACCCGCCCTTTTTTCTGCAACCATCGTGCAACGACTCGCATTTTCTCACCCGCCAGCCTCGCATTAGGGTTATCGTCGCAGCATTAACACCTTCCCCTTTATAAGGACTGAGTATCGATGCGTAAACTTCCCTTTCTGCTGGTCACCCTGGGCCTTTTGATGTCGGTTGCCTCTCAGGCACAGGCCGAAGGCTGCCTGAAAGGCGCGCTGGTGGGCGGCGTGGCGGGCCATCTTAAACATCATGCGGTTGCCGGTGCCATGGCGGGCTGCGCGGCGGGGCATTACCTGGCGAAAAAGCATAAAGAAGAAGACAGTAAGCAAAGTCACTAGCGGTTCAGTTGGGGTTGCCAGTGGGCCGCCCCGCTAAAGGTCAGGCTTCGGCGTGGCAATGAAATCCACGCCTGCCTTTCCCGTCCTGCTTTCCTCCCCCCTGCCCGCCAATAGCCTTTGATCGACATTGCTTTCAACTCGCGTTAATGTGCCAAATCGTGTTTGAAAAGCCGAGAAGCGTGCCGCCCTGTCTGGCTGGCGCTGAGGTAAATCAGGACAAATGGATGAATGCTGATAAAATCAATCGGGCTATAGGCGCATTAGTTGGGTTGGCGCTGGGCGATGCGTTAGGTACCACCCTTGAATTTCAGCCCAGACCGGCAAAACCGGTGGTAACCGACCTGGTTGGCGGTGGCCCCTTTATGCTTGAACCCGGTCAATGGACGGATGACACGTCCATGATGCTGTGTCTGGCTGACAGCCTGATCGAACGGGGCGAAAATGTACCTGCCGATCAAATGCGACGCTATATCAACTGGCGCGATTATGGTTATAACTCCTGCACCGGAACCTGTTTCGATATTGGCACGACCGTCGCCCTCGCGTTAAAAACATTCAGCGCTGAAGGCATTGCGCTGGCGGGCAGCACCGACCCCAGAAGTGCGGGCAACGGCAGCCTGATGCGCACCGCGCCTGTGGCATTATTCATGCATCATGCCCCTCTCACTGCGGTCTTTGAAGCGACGAAACTGGCCAGCGCCACCACTCATGCAGAACAGCGATGTATTGAGGCCTGCCAGTACATCACGGGCCTGATCCACATGCTGCTCAACAGCGATAACACGCCGACCAAAGCAAGGCTATTCAATGCGTTTCATTCTGCGCAGTACGCATGGATAAAAACACTGCATCCGGATTCCTTAGCCATTATTCAAGGTCGCTACCGTCTTAAATCCCGTGATGAAATCAGCAGTTCTGGCTATGTGATTCACTCACTGGAAGCCGCTCTCTGGTGTTTCTGGCACAGCGAGACATTTGAGGAAGGGGCGTTACTGGCGGCGAATCTTGGCGATGACGCGGACAGTGTCGCCGCTATTTATGGTCAGCTTGCGGGTGCGTATTACGGTTACCATGCCCTGCCAAAATCCTGGCTGTCACGGCTGGCCTGGCACGATGACATCGTGCAACGGGCTAATCTCCTGATTATCAGACAAGACAATACCGTACTAAAACGCTTCATCGCTGACTGCCAGGACGATATTGAAAACAACATGCCGCTATCCGCCGAAAAAAATCAACTTATGCTGACGGGTTTTGGCTGGAACCAGTGGATAACCAACAATATGTCGCTGAGAGAAAAAGAAAGGATTTCGCACGCGTCTGTCGCTGAGTGCCTGAGTCTGGTGACCGTTTATACTCGCGGCGATCGCTATATTGAGGGATTGCTCCATACATCCGCATCGGATGGGACGCTCGACGCCATTATTAACAGGCTGGCGATATTGATTCAGGATGAATATGCCCTTTGACGCCTTGCTTCTGCTTAAAGCAACGCGGCTTATTTTTCACAGGCCCTGCCCCTCTCGTTAAGTCAAAACCCTGCCAGATGACCTGGCGTTGAGTCGGGCGTGATCACTGCTCGCCGTCTTTGCCAAAGCGACGGCTCAGTTCCCCTGTATTTGTATCGCTGCAACCGTCAACGCAAACGGCGTCGGCGTGCACACCGCCAGACTCAGGCCGCCCACCTGCAGTGCGCTGACCGACAACGCAGACGGTGCCGTGCTGTCGATGCTGGCCATCTGCCAGGCGCTTTCGCCGCGCTGCTTGATGATGGCCTCTTTTAATGTCCAGATGCGCCAGAAGGCTGCTAACTGCTGCGCCGCCGGTTCCGCCGCCAGTTGCGCCTGTTCCTGCGCGCTAAACAGCTGTTGCGCCAGATTGCGCCAGCCTGGCCGTGGGCGCAGCACTTCAATGTCGCAGCCGACTTCACCTTCATCGCTAAGGAGCAGTGCGATATCGTCGCCACTGTGGCTAAGGTTGAACCAGAGCCGGACGTCAGCGGGAAAAGCCGGTTTGCCGTGTTGGCCGACGATCCTCTCCGGCAGGGGCGAAACCACAGCAGAGAGCATGGCACGACCGGCAAGCCAGCCTGCGCGCCGCGCACCCAAGGGTGCCTGATCTTTCAGTTCAGACGCGGTCAGGCCCGCGCTGAGTGAGGAAATTTTCCCCAGAAAGATCTGATACATGTCAGTGCCAGCGTTTGATAATGATGGAGGTGTTAATGCCGCCAAACGCAAAGTTATTACTCTGCAAAAACTCACAATCGATGTTGCGGGATTGCCCCATGATGTAGTCCAGTTCGCCGCAGCTCGTGTCCGGTTGGCTCAGATTCAGCGTGGGGGCAAACCAGCCCTCGCGCATCATTTGCAGGCTCATCCAGGCTTCCAGCGCACCGCAGGCACCCAGCGTGTGACCGAAATAACTTTTCAGGGACGAGATGGGCACCTGATTGCCATAAATCGCCGCCGTGGCCTGACTTTCTGCCAGATCGCCCCGGTCGGTCGCGGTGCCGTGGGCGGAAATATAGCCAATGTCCTGCGGGCTCAGGCCAGCCATGGTGAGCGACTTCTCCATGCAGATCTGCATGGTTTCGCGCTGCGGCTGAGTAATATGGGCAGCATCGCAGTTGGTCGTGAAGCCAATAATCTCGCCATAGATTGTCGCGCCGCGCGCTTTCGCATGCTCCAGCGCTTCCAGGATCAGCGTGCCTGCGCCCTCACCGATGACCAGACCATCACGTTGTGCATCAAACGGCGACGGCGTGCTTTTCGGCGCATCATTGCGCTGGCTGGTGGCGAAAAGTGTATCAAACACTGCGGCTTCCGACGGGCACAACTCTTCTGCGCCACCGGCGACCATCACCGTCTGATAACCGTGGCGAATCGCTTCCCACGCGTAGCCAATCGCCTGACTGCCTGAGGTGCAGGCGCTGGACGTGGGGATAACCCGGCCGCGCAGGCCGAAAAACAGCCCGGTATTTACGGCGGTGGTGTGCGGCATCATCTGCACATAGGTGGTGCCCGTAATGTTATTGGTGTGCTTTTCCGTCAGCATGGTGGCGAATTCGCTCACCGGGCCGGTGCTGCCGGTCGACGAGCCGTAAGCAATGCCGGTTTCGCCATTGGTCAGCACGGGATCACCAATCAATCCCGCGTCCTCCAGCGCCAGCTCGGTCGCGCGGGTGGACATTAACGACACGCGGCCCATGGAGCGGATGCGTTTGCGGGTATAGTGATCCGGCACACTGAAGTCATCAACCGGGGCTCCCAGCAAGGTATGCAGCCCGTCGTAAACCTGCCACTCCGGCATTTTGCGCACCGCGTTTTCATACGCCAGCAGCCTGGCGGACACGGCCTGCCAGTTTTCGCCAAAGGCGGTGACGCCGCCCATGCCGGTAATCACAACACGACGTGTCATAACATCCCTCCGTTGATGGAAATAACCTGGCGCGTCACGTAACCCGCAATATCCGACATTAAGTAGCGGGCAAGCCCGGCTACTTCTTCCGTTTGCCCCATCCGCTTCATCGGGATAAGGGACATCGCTTCTTTCAGCGCCGTCGCTTCCATCTCGGTCATCCCGGTATCAATCAGCCCCGGCGCGATACAGTTGACGGTAATTTTGCGCTTAGCCAGTTCAATCGCCAGCGCCTTGGTGGCCCCGATGATACCGGCTTTAGCCGCGCTGTAGTTTACCTGGCCGCGATTGCCCATCAGCCCGGACACGGAGGAGAGCGTGATAATGCGACCGCCCTGACGGGCGCTAATCATCGGCATGATGCAGGGCTGAATCACGTTGTAAAAACTGTCCAGATTGGTGTGGATCACCTGATCCCAGTCGTCCTCGCTCAATGCCGGAAAGGCCGCATCACGGGCGATCCCGGCGTTGCTGACCAGGCCGTACCAGGGGCCGTACACGTCATTATCCTGTTCCAGCACGTCGCGGCACTGCTGGCGATTCGACACGTCAAACTGAAGCAGCCGCCCCGCGCCACCGGCGGCAACGATGTCATCGAGCGTCTGCTGCGCCCCCGCGACATCATGATGATAATGAACGCCAGTCACGAAGCCGTCCGCCGCCAACTGACGGGCGATGGCACGACCAATTCCTTTGCTGGCACCGGTCACCAAAACTGAACGACTCATGAAGACGCTCCTTGTTGAAATAGAGAATGAAGTTCTTCGGCGCTGGGCTGAAAGGTATTCACCCGGCCGGTTGCCAGCGTGTCGCCGTCAGCCTCAATGGCGCATTCAAAGCTGCCGACGCGCTCATCCCGCACCAGCAGTTTGACCTTCACGGTCAGCATTGCGCCACTCGGCAGAATGCCTGCCCCACAGATTAACTCCCGTGCGCCCAGCACCATGCCTAAGGAGATACTGGCCTGGCCCTGCTGATGGCGATGCCATCCCGACCAGACGCCGACGGTCTGCGCCATTAACTCCAGCGCATACCAACCCGGCAGGTTGCCATCGGGATCGAGAAAAGGGGCCAGCAGGCTGTCTGCCGACACCGCAACCAGGCAGGCGGCGGTCTCGTCCGTCACGCTGTCGACCTGTTCGAGCAACAGCATGGGCGCGTCATGCGGCAGATAGTCACCGGGGGATAAATAGTGGCTCATGAGAGTTTCCCAAGCAGAATGCTGGCGTTGTTACCGCCGAAGGCAAAGGAGTTTGACAGAATAACCGGGCGCGTCAGCGGCTGAGGCCGTTCGATGATGCCACAGGGCGGCAGCTCAGGATCGCGCGGCGACAGGCTGAAATCCTGCGGCGGTAACGGCAGATCGCGTTGCAGGATCAGCATGCTGAGCGCCGCCTCGGTAATACCCGCTGCACCCAACGTGTGCCCGGTCAGATGTTTGGTTGAACTGCAGGGCACCTGCTCACCAAACAGTTCGCTCACCACGCTGGATTCAATCTGATCGTTTAACGCGGTGGCGGTGCCATGCAGGTTGATATAGCCCACCGCTGCGGGTGAAATCCCGGCTTCGTTCAGGGCCTGACTGATGGCGCGGATCGCCCCTTCCCCCTGAGGATGAGGGGCCGAAATATGGTATGCGTCGCTTGATTCGCCCACGCCCAGCAGCGCAATCGGCTGCGGCTCACGGGTTAACAGCATCAACGCGGCGCCTTCACCAATCGTTATTCCGCTGCGGTCGCGGGCGAACGGCTGGCACAGCGTGGGGGAAAGCGATTCCAGGCTGTGAAAGCCGTTGACCGGCATGCGGCTCAGCGTATCTGCTCCACCGACAATCGCCACATCAGCCAGCCCGGCCTCAATCAGACGGCGACCGCTAATGATGGCGCGGGCACTGGACGAGCAGGCGGTGGACAGCGTAAAAGCCGCACCGTCAAGCGCCAGCCAGTGGCTGAGAAAACGTGAGGGATCGCCCAGTTCCTGCTGCGGATAGCACCACGCGGTGCTCTGCTGCTGATTCAACGTCAGGTTGACGTGCACATCCCCTTCGTCCAGCCCGGATGTACTGGTGCCCAGCACCACGGCGACGCGATCGCGACCATAGTGTGCAATCGCCTTATCGACCTCAGGCTGGATCTGTGCCAGCGCGGCCAGTAGCAGCTTATTATTGCGCGAGCGGTGTGCACGGAATGCCTCCGGGATAACCGGCAGCTCCCCTTCCACGCCCGCCAGCACGGCGTGCGGATGCGCCTGTAACCAGCCGCTCCGCGCCCGCATACCGGGTGCCACGCCGCGCACCAGGTTCATGGCGACCTCATCGTTATCCTTGCCCAGCGCGTTAATCATGCCCACGGCAGAAACGTAGATCATCTCAGTCATCCAGGTATTGAATGGTGATGTGGTATTTAAAAACGTGCTGCTCAATGCTGATGGGTTCGCGCTTGCCCTGACGGTTCAGATAGGTGATATCAGTCACCAGCGTGCCGCTGGCGTCGCGCAGTTCGCGCTTATCCCCGTTGTCTTTCAGCGTCCAGCCTTTGGGCAACTGGGGCTGCCAGGCGCTAATCGGCCAGTGGCTGAGCATCACGTCTGCCAGCACCTGACTGGCAGGTGGCAACTGCGGCACCACAATCGACTGCTCGGTGTGCAATCCCTGGCGATCGTAAGTGACCAGGAACAGGCGAATCCCCACCGATGACAGCCCCGCCAGCGTGATTTTTTTATCATCCGCATTGAGCATCACCAGCAGCGACTGGCTTTTACCATGAAAACGGCCGGTCAGGAGCTGCTGGGAACGGATTGACGGCGCGATCCCCGGCGCTGGCAGCGTAACGCGCGCGCCCGGTGCCAGCCATGCCTGCGGGCGATTTTGCGGGCGGTGGGTTGAATGGCTGCACCCGGCCAGCATCAGCGCAGCGGCAACCACCAGACAGCCTCCCATGGACACGCGGCGGCCGCAAACCGGCGCCGGCATGGCCTGTCTTTGTGCAAGGCGTTTTTTCAGCATGCGTAAAGTCTGGTTGATCATCGTCTTTTTTTCTCTCTTTTCGTCGGCATCGCCAGCGGTGCCAGCAGCCAGGCGGTGAAGATACCGCTCACCAGCACGATGCCAAAACTGCTAATGGCCTGGGTTGCGCTGAAAACCAACATGCCGAGCGTCAGCAGCGTGGTCATCATCGCCAGGGTAATGGCCAGCATTGAGGTCAGCGGCGTGCCGCGTGGATTACTGAAAAACAGCGTGTAGTTGATGCCGATACCCAGCACCAGCACCAACGCCAGCAGCGAAAACAGGTTGACCGCATGGCCGGTGAAGGCCAGTGCCGCCAGACCGCAGCTCAGTGACAGTACGGAAGGCACCAGACTGAGCGCGCCTTTGCGCCAGCCCAGCCGCATCACCGCGCCACAGGCAATCACCGCCAACGCAACCAGCAGCAGGCCGGTCAGGATGTGGCGGTACAGCGCAAACAGTGCGTCAAAGGTACTTTTGCGGTCAACCCAGGCGACGCCGGGAACGCTTTGGCTTAGCGCATTCAGGGCAGCACTCTGTTTCACCCCCTCAACCGGCACCAGCACGCCGCTCTCACCGCCCTTGAGCGTCAACCACAGCAGCCGCCAGCCTTCGCTCGCCGGGCTGGCAAGCCAGGCCTCAACGCTGACCGGCATCGGACTGAGATCGGGGTTAGCCGTCGCTAAGCCGGCCTGACTCAACGCGCGAGTGACGGCGGGCGCGGCTGTTTTCAGCAAGGTCAGATCCTGCGCCTGGCGTGCCAGCGAATTCAGGGGAAGCGTTCGATAACCGCTCATCAGCCCCTGCGCTCTGGCGCGTTCCAGTGCGGGCGTAAAGGCTTCCAGTCGCGTCAGTGTCTGCTGCGCGCTGTTGCCGTACACCACAAACCATTTTTGATCGACGCTCTGCCCGGTCAGCGCAGTAATGGCTTTTTCCTGCGCCAGAATATGCGGTGGCAGCGCCTGGAGCTGTGAAATATCATCGTCCACGCGCAAGGTTGCGATGCCCGCCAGCGAGAACAGTGCCAGCGCCACCGGCAGCCCCACAGACAGCACGGTGTTACGCCGCCATGCGGCCAGCCAGCGCAGCATCAGCACCATGGCGGGCACCGGACGGACAGGCAAACCACGGCACAGCCAGGGATGCCAGCACACCACCGTCAGGCAGGCGGCGCTCAGGCCCACCGCCGCAAAGACCGCCATCTGACGAATGCCGGGGAAAGGCGCAAGCATCATAATCAGGTACGCGGCAACCGTGGTCAGCAGCGCCAGCAACAGCGCATTACGCACTTTCGCCAGGCTCTGCCACGGCGAGGTTTCGGCCCCGTGCACCATGCGTTCGGTCAGATAGTAGAGCGTGTAGTCCGCCGAAATGCCGATGATGCTCATACTCATGACCAGCGTCATCAGGTGCAGTTCGCCAAACACCAGCAGCGTGACGACGGTGCCTGCCAGCGCGCCCATGGCGATGGAGAGCAGGCACAGCAGCAGCGGACGCACCGAGCGGAACACGGCCAGAATCAGCAGCAGCACGCCGAGCACCGTGGCCAGGCCCAGCGTGGAAACATCCTGCTTCGCCTGCTGGCTGGCGTAATCGCTGTAAAACACCGTACCGCGTGATAACAGCTGTGCCTGCGGGTAGGCTGCTTTCAGCGTTTTTTCCAGCGCGCCCAGCGTGGTCACCAGTTTATGCGTCTGCTGCATATCAAACGACGATCCGGCCAGCTCACCGTGCAGCAAATACCAGTTATTGCCCTGGCTATCCTGCGTCACCAGCCAGCCGTCCATCAGGCGCAGCCGTTGACCATTTTTGGCCATCGCCAGCTGCGATCCCCGCGTCAGCATCAAGGGATCGTTTTGCAACTCTTTGCCGCTGACGCCGGAAAACGCGGAATAGAGCTGAGAGAGGACCCATTGGGCCTGGGCCTCGCCGCCGTTTTGCAGTCGCTGCCGCGTTTCGCTGTCGATCAGCCCGTTACGATGCTGCCAGAAAAAGGTGCCCCAGGCCTGCTGGCTACGGGCATCCATCGGGCCTTTCACCTCGGCCAGCGCGCCAGATTTCTGCAACAGTGCCAGCCAGGCCTGCGCCACCTGCGGATCGGCCTGCTTACCGGGGCTGACCAGCCAGACCAGCTGACGATCGAGACGCTGCATAAAGCCGTCGTTCAGGGCGGGCGGGATCGCTCCCAGCGCCTGTTTCGGCAGCATCGCCAGCACGCTACTGTTCAGCCGGGCCTGCGGCAGCAGCATGAGCAGCACGGCCGCCATGATCAGGCAGGCCAGCCCCCACAGCAGCGCGGGCCGCTTACGGGGCGGCAAAGCGTTGGCGTTCGTCATCAGTCAGTTGCGCTGGCGTCAGTTGATGTTGAGAAAGGGTAATGTCCGTGCGGTCGCCCTGCTTATCGTTCAGCTGAATATGCTGCAGATAGGTGTTGCCGCTCAGATCGATGCTGGTGAAGATCTTATCCAGCGGCGTGGTAACTGGCGTCAGGCGCAACGTCCAGCGGCCTTCGCCGCGATCAGCAAAGTCAACGCGAAAGTTCTGTTCCAGCACCTTGCGATCCGCCTGGAACAGCGCTCGCAGCAGGTGGTTAAACTGGAACATTTGCGGGTTGTTGTCGGCGGTGATGGTCTGCGGCGGCTGGCCGTTGATCACCTGTACCATGCGTTTGTCATCCAGTAGCAGCTGCATCGGGAAGGGACGGGTTTGGTCCCACAGCAATCCCTGATCCCGGGCGATCAGCATCGTGCCCTGCGATTTTAGCGGCTGCGGCATGTCCTTGATCGTGCGGATCTGATCGAAGTGTGCGCGGATCACCGGCTGGGTGGTAAAGCGCTGTTGCAGATCGTCGAGCGTCAGGGCGCTGACAAAGGGGCTGATCAACAGCGCCAGTAATAACAGGCCTCTCATGGCGTCACTCCCATACGTTCAAACAGGATCGCCGGGCAGACAAAGCACATCTCCCGGCTGCTCTCATCCACCGCCACCTGAATGGTGTAGCCCGTGGTGGTGCGCTTACCGCTTTCGGCATCGAAAATTTCATAACCAATGCGCAGGCGGTTTTCGAACTCCTCGATGCGGGCCCGCACGCGAATGCGCTGTTCGAAAGTTACCGGATGGCGGTACTTGACTCGCGTATCCACCACCGGCCAGACGTAGCCGGACGCTTTCATCTGTCGGTAGCCATAGTCGAACTGATTCAGCAGCGCCTCGCGGGCGATTTCGAAGTAGCGAAAATAGTTACCGTGCCAGACCACGCCCATCATATCGACATCATGAAAGGGAATCGTTATCGCTACGTCGACAGTAAAACGGGGATCGTTAAGCACCCTTTACTCCTTGTCTTTGCTATCTGGCAGTTGCCAGAAATCGAAAAAGTTAAACCAGTCGAGCGGCGACTGGAGCGCGTAGTGCTCAAGGCGTTCGGCATAGCGATCGATGGTCTGCTGCAGGGCGTTTTGACGATCGGCGCGGGGCAACAGCAGGGGATCGGCGAACGGCTCGCAGTGGATATGCAGTTTTCCCTGCTGGCGCAGCGCGAAGATCAGGTTAACCGGGCAGCGCAGGATGGAAGCCAGAATAAACGGCCCCTGCGGAAAAGGCGCGGGCTGGCCCATAAACGGGCTCCAGCAGACGCGCCATTCCCCGCCGCGCTGCGGATTTACCGCGATGCGATCGCCCACGATGGCAATCCACTCGCCACGGTCCAGCTTCTCTTTCAGCAGCATGGCGGTGTCCGGGCCGATGTCGGTCACCGGCATCAGGTTCAGCCCGGCCTGCGGTGCCATCTCTTCCATAATCTGTTTAAAGCGCTGGGCGTTATCGCTAAACACCAGCGCGTTGATGGTTTTGCTGCCCTTTAATTGCGCCAGCGCCCGGCAGGCTTCCACATCGCCCAGGTGCGAGGCCAGCAGCAGCTTGCCCTGGGGATGGCTAAGGTCGAGCCTGGCTTCCGCGCCCGGCGCAAAAACGACGTCTCGGCCAAAATGCAGTTCGCCGCGCCAGCTGGCAATTTTATCCAGCATCACGTTGCCAAAGCGCAGAAAATGCTGGTAGCTGTTGAGGTTTTCCGGCAGCGGCTGCTGTCGCATCAACAACTGCGCACGCACGCGGGCCATCCAGTTCTGTGAGGCTCTGCGCGCCGTGGCCGCCGTGAGCCAGTAAACGCCGACGACCGGATACAGCAAAAGCGCAAAGGCGTTACGGCCCAGCAGTCGCCACACCAGCAGCATCAGGCGCATCCCCCACAACCCTTTCACCTCTTTCTGTCGCGCCCAGTGCTGGGGCGAACGGCGAAACAGCAAGGAAGGGATACGCGGTAACATGCCGAAAAACAGCCGGGTGTGCATCAGGGAAATGCGTACGTTGTCTTTGATGGCGTCAAAATGCGACAGGCCGTCCTGTGGATAAGTCACGCGGGTCGGCACAAAGTAGCTGTTATTGCCCTGCCAGTAGAGCCGCACCATCACTTCGGTATCAAAATCCATCCGCTGACCGAGCGTCGCGCGCTGCGCTAACCGAAGTGTCGGCGCTAACGGATAGACGCGGAAGCCGCACATGCTGTCTTTCAGCTGCAGCGACAGCGTTTCGATCCACACCCAGACGTGGGTTATCCAGCGCCCGTAAAGACGCGAGCGGGGAATGGAGTCGTCATAAACTGGCTGACCGGAAATCAGCGCATCGGGGTGCTGCTGCGCCAGCGCCAGCAGCCTGGGGATATCTTCAATCGCATGCTGACCGTCGGCATCAACCTGCACGGCATGGGTAAAACCGGCCGCCGCCGCCACCTGCATACCACGCAGTACCGCCGCGCCCTTACCGGCGTTTTCCGCCAGGCGAACCAGCGTCAGCGTGGTGTTTTCGGCGGCCAGCCGATCCAGCACGTCCCGCGTGGCGGCATCGCTGCCATCGTCCACCAGGATACACGGCAGATCAAACGGCTGCAGGCGGGCCAGCACCGACGCCATCATGGCGCCGTGGTTGTAACAGGGGATCAGCACACAAGGGGAAAAGGTTAACGACATAACCGAATCTTACCGCTGCTGGCGGCATGACGCGCCTCACCGTCGTGGCGGTGATAGCTAAAGGTCAGCATCTGGCGCGCTTCCTGCCAGCTCAGCGTCAGCGTAACGGTGCTTTCCGGCAGCAGCGGAGACTGAAACTTCACGTTCTGAATGCTGTGAAAACGCCAGCCGGGCGCCAGCAGCGTGCTGGCGTAGTGCATCACCCAGTCCATCTGTGCCACACCGGGCAGCAGCGGCTGCACGGCAAAATGCCCTTTGAACCAGAACAGCGAAGGATCAAGGTATAAAACCATCTCAACCTGATGGGGCTGTGCCTGATGGCGCTCAATTTCACGGGGTTTCATGAAACAACTCCTGTAACTGCGCATAGACACGCTTGTTCATACTGTTGACCGGGATCGCATCCATCACCCGCCAGTAACGGGGCACGGCAACGGGTTCCAGCCAGGGCAACAACGCACGTCGCCAGGCCAGCTCCTGCAGCTTACCGCCGTGTTCCTGCCAGCGTTGCCGTGCTTCATCGTCCAGCACCAGCACCACGCCTACGCCCTGTCGGCCGCGACGCGAGACCGCCACCGCCGCCACCTCGCGGATGCCGTCCAGCGCTAACAGCCGCTGTTCGACGTCGCTCAACGAAATGCGCTTTTCTTCGATTTTAACGACGCTGCCCCGCCGTCCCGCCAGCCGGAACTGGCCGTCCTGTTCGATATGCAGGATATCGTCGAGCAACAGGCCGTCTCTGTCGGCAATCAGCGGCGAAAACACACGTAATGTGTCGTCTTCCTGATGAAAATGGACACCCTCAAAGGGTTGCCAGGTTACGTCGTCATGCTGACGATAGCGCCAGGCGAGGATGCCGGTTTCCGTGCTGCCATAAATTTCATCTGGCCAGATATGCATCCAGTCAGCGGCTTGTGAAACATCCTGCCAGGGTAACATGCCACCCGCGGAAAATACCATGGCGACCGGCGGCGGCCTGAGCTGGCGATCGAGGCGTTTCAGAAACGCCGGGCTACTGATAAAGGCATACTGATAATCGTGGCTTAAGGCCGCAAACTGTTCGGCATACCAGAGCATCGCCGCATGCAGCGGTAACCCCAGCGCCATGGGCAGGATGATACGAAATGTCAGGCCGTACTGGTGCTGCGGCACGACCGAGGCCACCACCCGACAGCCGGTCAGCCGCCCGGCAAAGCGGGCAGCCAGCAGGGCGGCTTCGTTATCCAGACTCGCCACAGACTTCACTACCCGCCTGGGCTGCCCCGTCGAGCCGGAGGTAAAGAGTTCTATTTCGGCATCGTCGCGCAGGGCGGGAAAATGTTGAGACGGTGAGGCGATCGTCATCGAACTGCTGACAACCAGCAGCGGCCCCTGCCAGCTAAGCGTTTTTTCGCTCAGCACGCCGTCAAACAGGGCCTGCTGCTCGTTCAGTAAGGGCACACGACAATGGCCGGGGATGACGGGCGTTTTACCGGCGTGCAACGTCGCCAGCAGGGCCACGATAAATAAGTAGCTGTCCTCGAAACACAACGCCCAGCGCTGACCGTCCTGCTGCTGCAGTAAGGCGATCAGGCAGGCCACATCCTGGCGCAGATGTCCCAGCGTCCAGATGCGGTCGTCCAGCCAGGCGACGGGCAGCGCAGCCGGTCGCGGCGCAGTGAGCCACTGTGTCAGTGTAAGCGTCTGCTTCATCATCCATCTCGTTCTGTTATCTTGCGGCGGACCAGCCACTCGCCCGCCATCAGCGAGCCCATCAGCAGATAGGAAATCATCCCGTTCCAGGCCGTCCATAGCGTCATATCGCCATACAGCGCGGTAAAGAGCGCGATGCTGCCGTTGATGATGAAAAAGACGCACCAGACCTGCGTCACCCGCCGGGTATAACGCACGCCTTTTTCAGGCAGATCGGGTTCACTGACTCTGGCCAACCGTTCGACAAGCGGCATGGTTGACCACAGGGAGCCGCCAAATACCGCCAGCATGACGCCATTGACCACCACCGGGTAAAAAAGCAGTAGCTGGTGCGTTTTCAGCAGCAGACTGGCGACGCACAGGATGATGCCGGCTACCGCCACCACCTGGGTAATGACGCGCAGCGGCCCCGTTTTGCGCCGGGTCTGGCGCAGACGTAATAAAAGAAGAAGCGCCATCAGCGGTAGCAACCAGTGCAGGCTGTTATGCGCCAGGCCGAACCCGATGACAAAGGGCCAGGCCAGCAGCAGTAAGCCGGTCAGCAGCTTGACGACTGGCAACGCGCGCGTAGCCGACATCGCGAATCAGGCTTCTTTCAGCAGACGTTCAACCGCGTCGACAACATCCTGCACGGTACGCACGGCTTTGAACTCTTCCGGCTTGATTTTCTTGCCGGTTTTCTTTTGCAGATGCACGATCATGTCGACCGCATCAATGCTGTCCAGCTCCAGATCCTCGTACAGCCGCGCCTCGGGGGAAATGTCCTGCGGATCGGTCTCAAACAGCTTAACCAACAGCGCGGAGACCTCTTCGTAAATGGCGTTTTGTTCTGTCATGACGGCGTCTCCTCAGGCACGTTGCGCGTGGATGAACGATGCCAGCGTGGCAACGGAGAAAAAGTGCTGGCGCATCTCTTCGCTTTCCGCCGAGAGAACCACCCCGTAGGCATTTTTTACTGCCAGCCCCAACTCAAGCGCGTCGATGGAGTCCAGCCCTAAGCCATCGCCAAACAGCGGCGCATCGGTATCAATATCGTCGGGCGACAGTTCGTCGAGATTCAGCGTCGTTATAATGAGATTTTTGATTTCAAGGTAAAGCGCTTGCATCATTAATTCCTGAAAAAGGTGAACAACCTGGTTGTAATTGAAGCAAAAGATGCCGGTTCAACTGCCGTGCCGCCAGTGCCGGTTCTTGTAAGTCTGCATCGTAAAACTGATCGATCGCGATCCGTTCCCGCACCTCAACGCTAAACATCGGTTTGGCGGGCGGAACGTCATACCATCTGCTGTGCTTATCCAGCAGATGCTCACTACAGTGAATAAGCACTACGCGTAAATCACTGCCACAGCGCACGGCAATATTGGCCGCGCCACGTTGCAGCGTCATGGGTTCGCCGGGCCGCGTACGTGTCCCTTCCGGGAAAATCAAAATCGTGTCGCCCTGCGCCAGCCGTTGCCGACAGGCGGGCAGTAATGCATCGGCCTGACTGTTGATCAGATAATCCGCTGCCCGGATGACGCCGCTGACGAACGGGTTTTTCAACAGCGCGCCCTTGACCAGGCAGTCGGTTTCCGGCATCACCGAGGCCAGCAGCACATAGTCGATGAGCGTCGGATGATTGGCGACCACCAGACAGCCGCGATCCTGGCGCAAATGCTCAATCCCGCGCATACGGTAATCCAGCACGCCGACGCCTTTTGCTACGCTTAAAAAGAAGCGGAAACTGGCGGCAATCGTGCGCCTGGCGATGCGGCGACGGCGGCCTTTATCCCATACCACGAGTAACAGCAGGTTAAACCACACCACAGACAGTAGCAGTCCACCGACGCCGAACAGGGCAAAGCAAAAACCGGTCATGACCCGTCGCCATGCCCGGTTAAGGCGCGAAAATGGCCTGCTCATCGGCGGCTCCAGTGCCAGTCAACCCGCTCGCCTGGCAGGGCAAAGGTGGCGGCCGCTTGCAGGTAGTGCTGTAAAAACAGCAGGCTTTGCGGCAGCGCGGTCTGTTCCGCTGTACGCGTTGGCCGGGTTTCGCACGCTAAGGCGTCACCGGCTTCAATCACCAGCGCGACGGCAAACGGCCACATTGGGGTTTCTGATGAGAGATGCGTCTGATAAAACGCTGGCATCGCCCCGTCAAAATCGACCATTAACACGCGCTGATAGCCCGCCTGGAGCAGGCACATCACCTCACACAGCCCCTGCTGAAAGGTGTCCTGACCGGCGGACAGCGACGAAGACACAATCGGTTTCTTCGCGGCAATGGTCAGGCAGCCCACAGCGGAGTTGTGTACGGACAGGGCAAAATCGGTTGGCGAAAGCGCCTGGCCTGTCGCCAGCGCCTGCAAAATGCGGAAGTTGCGTTCCAGCTCGCCGTGACGGCTGGTATAAAGCACGGCGTCGATTTCATGCTGACGCAGCATCGACAGCCCGCACTCCACCGCCAGCTTACTGCCAGCGCTGAGGCGGCGCGCGGTCATCATCGGCAGTTCGGTCAGCTTTGCCTGCGGTGCCGCAGGATCGATGGCGTGCGACAGCCAAGCCCATTCCAGCCACTCTGTCGTTTCGCTTAATCCTGGGGCCCGGGCCTGCCAGTCAACAATGTTTAATGCAAATTTCATCAACGCGCGTCCGCGATATTCAGGTGATACTCAGGGCGGTTATCGCCGTGTTGTTATGATTTCTTCTGGCATTGCAATAACGTATGACCCACGCCCAGCCCGTCATGGCGTTCATCAACCTGGAAGCCTGCTGTGTCCAGATAGTGATAAAACCGCTCTACGCTGTAGAAACGGCTGTTGCCGTTGGCCATACAGGTAAAATAAAGCGAAGACGCATTGAGACTAAATGAGGCCGCTTCAAATTTCTGTGCATCCCAGAACAGTTCCATGATGAACAGCTTCGCGCCGGGTTTCATCACGTCGGCAACGCGGCGCAGCATCCTGACGATTTGTTCAGGCGAAAAGCAGTCCAGAAACTGACTCATCCACCAGACATCGGCTTCTGCGGGTAATGGCGCGTCGCAAAGCATATCGACTTCATGGAAGGCGATGCGATGAGAAAAGCCTGCATTTTCGATATTTTCACGGGCCAGTGCAATTTGTGGCGGCAAATCTAACAGGGTTACCGCTATCGCGTTGTCATACTGGCAGCAGCGGATTGCCCATTTACCGGTATTTCCGCCGACATCGTACAGGGCAGCGGGACCGCTGGCGAACACATACGGCAGTGCCGCGTCAAAGGCCGCGTCGGAATAGTAATGATCGAACGCAAACCAGCTGTTGCGCGCCGCTTCGGGCAGTTGCGCTAATCCGGGATAGATCGTGGGCCAGTCGCCAAAAACCTGTAATCCGGCAGGTTTGCCCTCTTCCAGCGCGCGCTGCAGGTGAAACAGCCCCTGGTAACACACATCCTGAGTGAAATCCATATTCACGCGCGTCATCGGGTCATGCAGCAGAAAATGACCGACTTTCGCCAGATAATAGTGTCCATCCTGATGCGTAACGATACGTCCGCTTAACCCCATATCCAGCAGGACACTGACGGCATAGTCATTGATCGCGCTGTTTGCGGTAATGGCTTCAAGCGTCGCGCCGCGTTTTCCCTGCTTATCCAGATACTCCAGCACGCCCGTATTCCGCAAACACAACGCGGTTTGAAAAAGCATCGGCGCAAAAGCGATACGTTGTGCTTCAGTAATCGCATCCAGTGCGCTGAGCGAATCTTTTTCATACATGGCTGAGAAAACCTGCTGAGTCAAAGGAGTAGTATCGGGCCATTGCAGGCCCGACTTTAGACATCATTATAAATTTGCGCCCGCAGACAGGTTAACCTGAATATCTTTGTCCAGGTTTTGCACCCAGCGGTTATAGCTTTTATGAATTTGTCCGCCTGACGCCAGCAGATTGGTGCTGTGGTCGTAGAGGATATCGTAGCCTGTCGCCGAGTAGGTAATCCGCACTTCCGCCATGTGGTCACGAACCTGCTGACGCGCTTTGATCTCGCCCGGTGCGACCTGGGTCATGATCCACTGACGCTGAACACCGGCTTTTAAAATGGCGTTTTTGACCTGATCCTGAGTATGACCTGCAGTAAGGGTGGTATGAATTTTCTCAAGCGGCGCGGTACGTGCGCAGCCTGCCAACGCCCCAACGACCGCGAGGGCGGCAAACCATTTCATAGACTTTTTCATTCAACATACCTGTCTGTGTGAAGTAAATAAGGACAACAATAATTAGCGTGAAAATGATTATTGAGATTCATCATGCAGGGCTTATTTGCGTTAATTTAAACGCGGTGCCTCGTCTGTGATGCCATGATAAACGGCCGCAATGTTGTTATATTTTCTCTTTTAGTTCAACAGAATTTAATTAAACCGATTTATTGTCTGGAAGAGAAAAAACGATAATTACGCGCCGGGCAAAGAGGTTAACCCGAATAGAAAAGACGATGACAGACGGAGAAAACGCCCCCGTCTGGATGAATCATTTTCTTTAAGGGCAATCGATGCGCCGATCATCCTGAACCGGCGTTATCTGCACCCTGCTCTGCCGATTGCCGCGTTAAACGGTTTCGTACTGGTACATCTCACGTCAGCCCTCGTTAACAGAAGGTAAACCCTGTCAGCGATAACCGTCAGCGTGGGCTGCCACCTGGTGCAACCCTGGCTGGCCGCCAGGGTTGGGCTTGTTAGCTTGCCTGCAGTGGCTTACGCACAAACAGGCCATAGCTCAGCGCGCCCAGCATCAGCAGCGCGGCACCGAGCAGAAACACATTGGTGAATTTCCCCGTGGTATCCAGAATAATGCCGGTCACGATGGGCGCCATCGCCGCCCCCAGGAAGCCGCCAAAGTTCTGAATCGCCCCCAGCGAGGCAACCTGTGACTTCGGCGCAATATCGCTGGCCAGCGTCCAGAGCGCGCCCTGCGGCATTTGCGAGAAAAAATAGCCCAGGGACAGCAAGCTAATTGCCAGCGGCGTGCTGTCGACGAACGGAATCGGTGCCACGAAGCAGGCGGCCAGAGCAGCCCCTGAAACGACAGGGACTTTGCGCGCGGTGATGGCTTTGACGCCCCGGCGCACCAGATTGTCCGAGAGCATGCCGCCAACCAGCACGCCCAGAATACCGGCCAGAAACGGAATAGAGGCAATCCAGCCCGTGGCTTTCAGGCTGAAGCCCAGCGATTTTTCCAGATAGCCCGGCAGCCAGGTCAGATAAACCCAAATCGTGAACATAATAGAGAAATTGCCGATCACCATAAACCAGGTGGTGCTGTGTCGGAACAGCGACCGCCAGCGAACCGCGGTTTTCTCTTGCGGTGTGGCCGCGCTGTATTGTCCGGCATGCAGCAGCGCATCCTCACGGGCATCGGGATCGCGATAGAATTTCCACCACGCCAGCAGCAGGGGAAGCCCCATCACACCGATCGCAACGAACATGCCGCGCCAGCCCAACGTCAGTAACAGCACGGTGAGGATGGGCGGCGCAATGGCATTGGCAATTTGCGAACCGGTATTGATAATCGCGGTGGGCAACCCGCGTTCACTGTCACCAAACCAGCGGTGGGTGATTTTAATCCCCGAGGTAAAGAACGGGGATTCAGACACGCCCAGCAGCATACGCAGACCATAGAAATAGCTGTAGCTGTTGGCAAACGCCGTCAGCACGGTAAAACCCGACCACAGTCCCAGCGCCCAGGAGAACATCTTTTTGGGGCCGAGTTTGTCCACCAGCCAGCCCGCAGGCAGGTTCGCCAGCGCATAGGGCCAGAGAAACGCCGACAACAGTAAGCCCATTTCGGTCTGGGAAAAGCCAAATTCCGCCGCAATGGTGGTGTTGGCAATGCTGAGGTTGGCGCGGTCCAGGTAATTCACTATCGCCGCCAGCAGTAACAGCGTAACGATGCCCCAGCGCAGTCGCCCTTTCAGCGTGCCCTGCTCGCTCACCGTCGTCTCTGACATCGTTGCAGAAGGCTTCATGGCAACGCCTGCACGGCAAACAGATCGAGATGAATTTTAATCACCGCCTTGCGGACAGGCTGGGCCAGCGGAGACGCGCAGCCAGGGCGATGAATATCGTGGGGAAAGAACAGCGCAAACTGCCCTGGCGTCAGCGCGATGCTGTATTCATCCGTGATGTCCTGATAAAACACGACATCGTTTTCAATCCGACGGTCTTCCGCTATCACATGCTGCGGCTGGGCACGCGTCACGCCGATCGTTTCACGTCCGGCCAGCAGGTACTGGATATCGACATAGCGAAAATGGGATTCGGCCCGGCGGGCGCTGGCAGGCTCGGTCTCCATTTCCTGCAGCAGGCAGAACATTTGGTTGTCAGGCAGTAAATCGTATTTTCCCGTTTCCATCTGGCTGAAATCGTTGGCCGCAATCCAGCGAATCGCCTGGTCAACGATGGGATGAAACGCATGGCGCTCGCGCGCCCAGTCAAGTTGATCGCATACAATCATGGTGTTTTCCCCTGTGGTAAACCGATGCATAAGCAGCGTAAAGCGATTGTTATAAAAGGCGTGACTGCCACAGCGCACTGCCTTCGCGAATCTGGTCAAGCAATACGCTCAGTCCCCAGCATTTCTCCAGCACGTTGTCCCGGTTGACGCGGCAGTGCTCGCTGGTAAAGGTGCCCAGGCGCTGGTGATAAATTTTGGCGTTTTTGGGATAGCCCAGGGTTTCGGTGACGGCGCTCAGTGACAGGAACAGCGACAGCTCATGGGCTTTTTCAGGCTGTTGTGCGCCCTGGTGATAAAGCCAGACATACAGGTTTGGATGAAAGTTAGTGAACACGCCGCTGAAACCGCGCGAACCGGCCTGGATAGCGGGCCACGCAATGGCCGCGTTGGCGTTGATTACCGCCAACGGCGTGCCTTCGGCCAGCCTGACGCGACGCTGTACCGTGGGCAGATCGCAGCTCACGTCTTTCAGTACCACAAAGCGGCCGCTGTTGGCGCAGAAGCTGAACTCTTCATCGCTGAGCAGGCGACGATACGGTGCCGGGCACTCGTAGAGCCCTAACGGAAGATCGGTCGGTAGCGCCGCGAGGAGATGATTGAGGTGAGCATAAAACGTCTCACTTCCCTGATTCTGCGGATCAAGATGATTGGTGACCAGCACCAGAGCATCAATGCCCGTTCCGGCCATCGCCTGCAGCTCCTGAGTTTGCTCGGTTAACCCATCGCTGATGTGGCCGGAGGCAATCACCGGCACGCGGCCCTGCACTTTCTCCACCACAAAACGCGCCAGCGCAACGCGCTCCTCCAGGCTGAGAAACTGCATTTCACTCGACTGACACACCGCAAACAGCGCGTCCACGCCCTGCGCCAGATACCAGTCGATCAGGCGTGACAGGCCGGGATAATCGATCTGATCATCCGGGGTGAACGGGGTCCGCATGACCGGGACAATACCTTCAATCTTTTTCATGGTTTCTCCTGCCAGCGCCAGCGCGCGGCGGTTGCGTTACGTCGGGTTATCGTTGATTAAGTCGGGTGACAGCCTGATGCCGTTTGGGCATAGTGCTTGCGCCTTCCCGCGCGACGGCCCGATGCCCGGGTGGCGGCCAGCGCGCCGTAAAGGCATCGCCCGCGCCGGTGGTGTTCACACTGAGCGCCGGAAAAGCGGGAATAGCGTAAAAATGCGGATCATCCAGCAGCAGAACATCCGCCTCGGTGAATGCGTGGGTTAGCCCGGCAATCCCGGCATCCGTCAGGGTTTTACTGGCCCCGGAACAGGCAGCAATCATGTTCTCGCCGTTTTCCTGCGAGACATCGAGGATGGCGCTGCCCGTGGGTTCGGTATCGGTCTGGTATAAACGGAAAGAGTGAATGTCTGATGACGAAAGGTGATCAAACGCGAACTGGCTGACCCCTTCGGTGCCGACTTTGGCAACCAAATGAACGCGCGATCCGGCGCGGCTGGCGGCCATCGCCTGCCTGGCCCCCTTGCCGCCTGGCCCAGAGGTGCTGCTGTGCGCCATCGGCGATTCACCACTTTTAGGAAATCGCGCCATCCTGGCGACGCTGTCCACATGACATGCACCCGGAATGCAGACCTTGCCCTGTCTGCGCCTGGTTTTCCGCGTGACACGCCACTGACTCGCCAGCCCGTTAACGGTGCTGCGTTCATGTTCGTCCAGCCATTGCAAAATCTGATTGCGTCGTTCTTCCAGAAACATTTCCGCCCCTCCAGCCTGGCCGTTAAGCGTAAGGGAGCGCACGCGGCATGAAAGTGATGCAGATCTCAGCACCCGGGGAAAAACGGAAGCAAACGGAAGTCAACGAGTCAGCCGCTACGGCATTATCAAGACGGGCAGTGTGAGGGCTGAAAAGCGGCAGGTGTGATTCGCGACAAACTGTCTTCGGGCGGTAACGGCGGGAAATACCCGCAAACGCGCGTTGAATGGAGATCATCCTGTTCAGGAAACGCCTGGCCGCGGTAAGCCTCTGTAAGTGCGTCCTGCCAGGCATGTGCGGCGGGCTAACGTTTTAGCTTTCGGTATCCCCACGAGGCCAGGACAGCCAGCACGAGCGATAGTACGAACTTAACCACGATGAACGTAAACGAATAACTGTTCATCGCCTCTTCGCCATCGCCTTCGATGGTGATATGGCTCATAAATAACGTGTTGATCCAGCTATCCGGGATCAGCACAAAAGCCGCCAGCAACACAATAATGAATACCGCAATTTTCATCTCACACCACACTGACTAAAATCTGGAATGCCGCGCACATCAAGGCGGCCATAAGCCATCAGGTCTTTCCCGCCCGGCACTTTTATCTTGGGTATCCGCAGCAACGCATTTCTGAGGGTTTGAAACTCCGATGAGCTGTACAGCGTTACGCAGCCCCATGACACACCGGTGCCGTCGCTGTTCAAAGGATGGAGACGAAAGCTGCCCCGCCGTGTGCCATTGACGTAAACATGATCACTCATGGTTTCTGTGTTGTATAAACCAAACCATTCGGAATGATGATTTTTGTACAAATGATAAGCATCAATCACTTCTGCACGCAGTTGGTTTAGCACGCTCCCTTTCGGACGATCGACTATCCAGTATGTGCCCGGCGGGATCGCGGCCTTTTCGATATCTGAACAGTCAGGGTTATTGATATAGCGGTCGATGCCTGACAAAACATCAAATGAACCGATGCCATAGCAGTCAAGCTTAACCCTTTTTCCGTCTGGCGAGAGACGATCATAGTCCATCGTACAGATTTGCATCTCACGTCCTTTAGAGGTGGCACAAGCTGAAAATAATACTGAAACCCTGTTCAACATCAAACGACTACCTTTTAAGATTCCTCTTATAAAGTTAAAGCGCCTTCCTGCAGGTTATTATGTTCACCAACGCTGAACGTCGCCCTCTATTTTTATTTTTTGTAAAACATAAAAACACCTGCGCTGGCAGGTTAAGTTACCAAAAGAGAATAACATTTGAATGTGTATATAACGCCCCGATCTTATTCGCGTTAACAACTAAAGACGGCTTTATTAACCATCAGACTTAAAATCCATCGTGATAATTAACGTAACGCCTAAATCCCGGCGAAATAAAAAAATGTAAACAGCCCATCAACCTGTAAGGAACCTTCCCTTCTGCCCGCCAGTAAAAGGCTTTCGTCATGGCGTTATGGCTGAACAGCTTAGCGTTAACATGATGCCAAACCCGCATCTCGCCATTTAGTCGCTGTAGCCATGTCGGTTACGCCGATCACATTATTTACCGAAAGTTATTTTCACGATATTAAACAATGCGCGTAATCACACCACTCGATTATGCGTTTATTGCAAAATCGCTTACCCAATAATAACAAGATGCAATCATGAGATTAACTAACACTCTATTAATTAACCTACATCTAATTTAAGCAATCATGTTACCTGTTTAGCGAAAGCATGAGGAAAAGGTAACAATAAAGGAACAATCATGAAAACAATCCGCTATTACAGATGGCACATGATATTACTGGTGTGCTTTATTACGATCATTAATTACCTCGACCGCACGGCGTTGGGCGTGGCCGCGCCGACGATGATGAAAGAACTGGACATGACCAAGGAGCAGTATTCCTGGGTGGTGAGCGCCTTTCAGCTGGCTTATACCATCGGTCAGCCGGTGATGGGATGGTTAATTGATACTATCGGCCTGAAGCTGGGCTTCTTTCTTTGCGCCATCGTCTGGGGGCTGGCCACCTTAGCTCACTCTCTGATCGGTTCCTGGCAGGGGCTGGCGTGTATGCGCGCCATTATGGGCTTTAGTGAAGCCTCGGCGATTCCGGCCGGGGTGAAAACCGCGGCCACCTGGTTTCCCGCAAGGGAGCGAGGCATTGCCACCGGGGTATTTAACATGGGTACCTCCTTTGGGGCGATGCTGGCCCCGCCGCTGATTGCCTGGTGCATTATGTTCCACAGCTGGCAGTTTGCATTTGTCGTTGCCGGCGGCCTGGCTATCGTAGCGGCCTTTGTCTGGTTTATCTTTTATCACGATCCTAAAGAGGCCAAACGGCTGTCGGCGGAAGAGCGCGCCTACATTGAAAGCGGTCAGGAAAAACATCTTCACACCGGGAAGAAAGAAAAGACCTCTGCATTACGCATACTGAAACAGCGTAATTTCTGGGGCATTGGCATCTCGCGGTTTCTGGCCGATCCGGCATGGGGAACCATTAACTTCTGGGTACCGATTTTCTTTGTGGAAACCCTGCACTTCAGCCTGAAAGAGATTGCTATGTTCGTCTGGCTGCCCTTCCTGATGGCCGATCTGGGTTGCCTTGCCAGCGGGTTCGTGGCGAAGTTTCTGAACGATCGTGGCATTGGCCTGATTAATTCTCGCCGCATTACCTTTACTCTCGGGGCGGTGCTGATGACCACCATCGGCCTGGTCAGCATTGTTGACAACCCCTATATCGCCGTGTTGCTGATCAGCATTGGGGGATTCTCGCATCAGTTGCTCTCTACCGTGGCCGCGACGCTGGGTGCGGATCTGTTCAGAAAGGATGAGGTGGCGACCGCCGTGGGGATGGCAGGTGCCTGTGCCTGGTCGGGTCAGTTGATCTTTAACCTGTTTATCGGCGCGTTCGTCAGCATAATTGGCTTTGGCCCGTTCTTCATTGCGCTGGCGGTGTTTGATTTGATTGGCGCGGCGGCGCTGTGGATCTTGATCAAAGCGCCAAAGGATGCCGGAACGTCGGATGCAGGATTCGCCGTATCGCCGTAGTGTTGTGGCGTGATATGACGTGGAGGTGCGCTGCGGGGCGTGCCTCTTTTTTCTCATCTAAAGAGAAGCGCTGGCGGCGTGAGAGTCCGATAAGGAAGCGCGGGATGATATCCGCCGGCGTCTGACGCTGATGCATTAATCTAATGCGTGAACCTGTCCCCACCGGATGCTCAGCAAGATGCTGGCGCGACGCGGTTTCCACTCGCAATCTGCCGTTTTCTGCCGCGGGCCGAGCCATAAATAAACCTATAAATAAGAAATATTAACAGACCCGCGAGAGGGGTTTTTCCTGTAAAAGTTTATGTCGTGATTGCTTACATTTTAATTATCACGGCCGGGATAAAGATTGCCGAGTCTGCGCCGAAAGATCGTCGTCTCCCCACCCTTCTTCAGGAAAGATTTATGAAAATCTCAACACGGCTCGGCTCGGGTTTTGGTACGTTAATCGTCTTCTTTTCCCTGTGCATAGTCGTTGCTATTCATTCTTTGTATCAGTCCAAAAATGCCCTTGAATCCATCGTTCAGGGAGATATGAAAAAAACAAAACTGATCACAGACCTGACGCTTATCCAGCGCGACATGGCCATTACAGTAAGGAATCTGTCGTTATTTACCGATGAAAAAGGCATCGCGGAGCAATCTGCGCGGCTCGGAAAATTAAAGACCCGCTTTGTCGACAGCAGCACTCAACTGGGGCAGATGATTGACCAGTCGGGCAACAATGAAGAAATAAAAGCGTTTGAAGCGATAAAAAGCAGTGAAAAAGATGCACTGGAATCATTCAGTAATACGGTTCCACTGGCGCTGGGGAAAAATAACGCCGCGACAGTGAAGTTTCTTCTGGATACCGTCAGACCTGCCCAGAATCCCCTGATTGACGGACTGACGGCCATGGGCCAGGTGCTCACGCAGCGATCTGATGACGCCGTCAGTGCCAACCGTAAAACGACGGAACAGGCTTACGTCATCTTACTGGTACTGTTAGCTGTCGCGGTCATTTTTGGCCTGTCCACAGGCATCTATTTGATTCGTAAGCTGATGAGTGAACTGGGTGGTGAGCCTGTGACCGCACAGCGCCTTGCCTATGCGATTTCTCAGGGGGATTTAACCTCAGCGGTTCAGCTACGCAAAAATGACACCCGGAGCCTGATGGCCTCTTTGTCCAGTATGCAGTCGCGGCTCCGCGGGGTCGTATCCGACATTAAGTCTGGCTCTGCTTCCGTTGCGCTTTCAGCAAACGAAATCTCACAGGGTAACAACGAACTGGCTTCCCGCACTGAAGAGCAGGCGGCTGCTCTCCAGCAGACAGCGGCAAGTATGGAACAGCTGACAGCCACCGTGCAGAGTAACAGCGCCATGGCCAGACAGACGGCCAACGCCGCGAGGGATACGGCTTTACACGTAAAAAATGGTGAAAACGATGTCCGCCGTATGTCAGGCACCATGGGCGAAATTTCACAAAGCGCGTCTAAGGTCAGAGATATTACCTCTGTCATCGAAAGTATTGCATTTCAGACGAATATTCTGGCGCTTAACGCGGCAGTAGAAGCGGCACGCGCGGGTGAAAGCGGACGTGGATTTGCCGTGGTGGCAGCGGAAGTCAGGACGTTGGCACAGCGAAGTGCCACGGCGGCAAAAGACATTAAATCACTCATTGAGCAGGCGGTGGGTCAGGTGGAATCTGGCGTTACGGTGGCGAATGAAACAGGCCAAAATATTCTTAAAGTGATCGATTTGGTTGACGAACTGGCCACATCAATGGATAGCATCGCCCTGTCGTCCGCTGAGCAGATGCAGGGGATCTCTCAGGTGAGCGTGGCGGTCAGCCAGATGGATGGTGTAACGCAGAACAACTCTGCGTTGGTTGAAGAGTCTTCCGCCGCCTCACAGTCGCTTTCTGAACAGGCTCAGACGCTGCGTCTCGCCGTAGAGACATTCAAAGTCTGAATGTAAAAACACTGCCGATTACAGACGTATTCGCGCTCGGCAGTGATCACCGTTATTCTGCAACCCGCTGACGGCATGGTCAGCGGTAACGGCTCCCTGAATGAACTGACCCGCAGCGCAGTGGCAGTGCGATGTTCCGGTGGCAACCTGTGCACTGACCGGCGTGATGATATGTAGCCTGCATGCGCTGATTTTGGCTTCGTAAACCGCAGAGAAAGACCTCAATCGGGCACGGCGTAGTGATCTGATCTGTGCGGGGGGTTATGGGTTGGTAGCGGTGGGGTTTTAGGTTTCGCTGGGGTAACGTCATTCAGAGGCCTTCGTTATATTCGCGGAGGCGTAATCCGCGCTATCCTTCATCCATCACCGGTTTATTGTATAAGAAGATCGCCGTTGGCTTATTAGCCCGCCCTTTACAGAAGGCCAGTGAATTTCAATTTACACTTTTGTTACTGAAAAAATAGTTTTCACTCCTCATTATATGATTTACTGAAACAATTTTTATAAACCACTGACCTGATATACAACTCACACTATTCATTAATGAAAACCAAGAAACACAAAACCAATCCATTTAAAATAAAAATCACATAAAACTCATCAGTAAAGACAGTCCTTAACAAAGAAAATCGAAAAATAAAATGCACACCACATTAATTGAATATAAATTCAAAATCGTAAGACTAAAGTTGATGACTTAATTTTTCATTTATATGATAAGCCACAAACCTCATCAGGGAATGGTATATCATGGCATTACACGGAAAGTTGACGCTTGATGGTGCAGATTATGCGCCTTTTAATTTATATGGGGTGGGTGTTTTCATGGCCTTTTCAGGCAATGGTATCTACCGTAATCACGGTGCATGTGGAGCCATTAAAAGTAATGGTCCGTTACCACTGGGTAAATACTGGATTGTAGAACGTGGCTCTGGTGGCGTATTTTCTAAAACAAAGACGCAAATTCAGGATGCATGGAATAAATTTTACCATGGGACGGCCTTTGGACGCGACGAGTGGTTTGCTTTGTACAAAGATGACCTGAGTATTGATGACGGAACATGGACAGAAGGCGTTTACCGCGGATTATTCAGACTCCATCCCGGGCAAGTCTCAGAGGGATGTTTAACCATTCCACATCATTCAGACTACTCGCGCATAAGAGATGCACTCCTCAAAACAGATCCTGTTCAGGTGCCTTGCATGCGTGATCTCATGGCTCGTGGCTGGATTGAGGTGGTAACGAATGGTTACAGCGCTTGCCCGTAACGCGGTTAAAATCCTCTTTTTTTTGATTATAACGTTCGCTGTTGCTCGCTCACTCGGTCATCCCGAGAACTATGCAGACCATAAATTTGTCAGTCAGTTAGCCCTATTTTTAACGGGTGATGTTAATGCAGAATCAATCTACGATGCATATTTCTACATAGACTTTTTCACTGTCGTAACGATCAGTATTGCTTTTTATTTAATAACAATGATGTTAATCAGAAAAACAAGGAGAAAATAGTATGCCAATTCCTCCCTATATGTGGCTTAAAGACGACGGCGGCGCAGATATTAAAGGATCGGTTGACGTTCAGGATCGGGAAGGGAGCATAGAGATCATCGGACTGGGTCATGGCGTTAACCTCCCTGTCGATAGCACTAACGGGAAAATTACTGGTACGCGTCAGCATTCATCCATGATGATTGAAAAAGATGTTGATAGTTCTACACCTTACTTTTATAAGGCTGCGGCTACTGGTCAAACGTTAAAAAGTGCAGAAATTAAGTTCTATCACATAAACGATGCAGGACAAGAAGTTTGTTATTACACAGTCCTTATGGAAAATGTAAAAGTGACTGGCGTCAACTGCGGCGTGCCTAATGTCCGCTTAGCGGGTAATGATAAAATGAACCACGTTGAAAGTATCAGTTTGCAGTATGAAAAAATTACCTGGCGGATTGTTGATGGCAATATTCAGTTTACTGATGCATGGAATGAGAGACTCACGGCATAAAATAGCACACCTTAATCAGCAGATGCAGGGGATCTCTCAGGCGAGCGTGGCGGTCAGCCAGATGGATGGTGTAACGCAGAACAACTCTGCGTTGGTTGAAGAGTCTTCAGCCGCCTCACAGTCGCTTTCTGAACAGGCTCAGACGCTGCGTCTCGCCGTAGAGACATTCAACGTCTGAATGTAAAAACACTGCCGATTACAGACGTATTCGCGCTCGGCAGTGATCACCGTTATTCTGCAACCCGCTGACGGCATGGTCAGCGGTAAAGGCTCCCTCCCCTGAATGGACTGACCCGCAGCGCAGTGGCAGTGCGATGTTCTGATGGCAGCCTGCGCACCGACCGGCGTGATGATATGTAGCCTGTATACGCTGATTTTGGCTTCGTAAACCGCAGAGAAAAACCTCAATCGGGCACGGCGTTGTGATCTGATCTTTACGGGGGTTTATGGGTTGGTGGCGGTGGTTTTTTGATTTCGCTGGGATAAACGAAGCCCTGTTAAGGGGCTTTTATTCGGCTTCGCACAGCCTCATCTGTCATAACCTGTTGATGTGGGTGGAAGAGGATTCTGGGAGCCGGTTTTCGTTTCGCTATTTAGCATCACCTTCTTTCCCTGTATTTCCCCGTCGCTAATCGATTGATCAAGCGATAATTTGCGAGCATTATCGCAATTATTTCCTTATCAAACTGCGTCATGACATCAGCCAACAACCTGCAAAAATTACTTTCTCAAATCACCGTCTGGCGTAAAGGCGAACAACGCGCGCCCCATAAACCACTGCTCGTGCTCTATGCGCTGTCTCAATATCGCCATGGCCATGGCCGGTTTTTTGACTACGCATCTGAAGTTCAGCCTGTGCTTCATGCACTGTTAGAACGTTATGGCCCGCAACGCCGTCAGTATCGTCCTGATATGCCCTTCTGGCGCTTACAGGGTGACGGTTTTTGGGAGCTGGTTAATGCAGAGCACTGCTCATCGACAGGAAGTAAGCAACCTCCGGCTGGGGAACTGAAACGGTATCAGGTCGCCGGTGGCTTTGATGCTGAGCATTATGAACGGGTTAAAAGTGACAGCAGGCTAATCGATAGCCTGGCACAGCAGATCCTTGAAGCGCATTTTCCCGAAAGCATTCAGGAAGCGCTGGCGGATGAACTGGGTTTTGGCATCAGTGAGATGCGGAAACAGCGCGATCCTCACTTCCGGCAGCAGGTGCTGCGCGCTTATCACTACCAGTGTGCGGTATGTGGCTTCAATATGCGCCACGATAATGCGCTGGTGGCGGTAGAAGCCGCGCATATTAAATGGAAACAGTACGGCGGCCCCTGCGAAGTCGTTAACGGGCTGGCACTCTGCGCCATTCATCATAAAGCTTTTGATAAAGGATCGATTGGGCTGGATGAGAATATGCGCGTTGTAGTTTCCGCGGGCGTAAACGGCGGTGGCATTGTCGACCGCCTGTTCTGGGACTTTTCAGGTAAACCGATTAAATTGCCGCAGGTCAGTCAGCATTATCCATCAGATAAATTCGTGGAGTGGCATTCACGAGAAGTTTTTAGACGATAAGTAATAACGAATTTTTCCCTGCCATTTTCAATACCCAGATTTCCGCTGGCAATTTTACGCTATGGAGTACATTTATTTTTCACAGAAAAACCAGACAACTGTTTCTTACTAATCCCAAAAAAAAGTCTTTTTCACCACCAGGTTCAATCCTGGCACGTTGTTCATTTTATTGCCGAACAAAAAGGGTAGCAGACCATCACTTCATCATCAGGAAAGTGATGCATAGCCGTTCGTATTTTAACGTAAAGTAACAATTTCTAATGTAAATTAAGTCAGTCACAGACACTGACGCATCATCTAACGACAACAGGCGGGAAGCGTAATGGATTTAAACCAACTCAGAACCTTTGTGACCGTCGCAGAAACAGCAAGCCTTACAAGAGCAGCCAGTCTACTTTTTCTCAGCCAGCCCGCGGTAAGCGCCCATATAAAATCACTCGAAACAGAATTTAATGTTCGACTGTTCACGCGCACCCCTCGTGGTATGGCGCTAACCGCACCTGGTTTAATCATGCGGGATGAAGCCCGCCTCGCGCTTGAGGCCGCCAGTAAATTTGTCAATAAGGCCCGCTCGCTTAATGCGATTGGTACTTGTGCGCTCGGAACGATTTCAGTTCCAGTGATCCTTAATCTGCCACAGGTTCTGACCCAACTGCGTCAGCGGCATCAAAACGTCAGTCTGACAATCCGCCAGAATATCTCCGGCCTTATCATTGATAGTTTGCTCGCCGGTGAACTGGACGCGGGTTTCATCATCGGCAACGTGCATGAAGAGCGATTAGGCATGATTGTGGTTTCACCCATTACGCTATGTATTGTTGGCCCCCGTGCCTGGAAAACACAACTTGAGACGGCTGGCTGGGATGATCTGCGAGAATTGCCCTGGATTGCCACGCCTGAAAAATGTTCTTTTAGTTCAATAGCCAGGGATTTTCTCCAAAGGCACGGCATAGAGATAAGGCCTGCTATTATTGCTGATCAGGAAAAAACGCTCGCTGAGTTGGTCGGTATGGAAGTCGGTATCACCCTTATGCGGGAGGATATTGCGCTTACGCTTCAGGATAGTGGTGAGTTGTATATCTGGCCCGGCGAAAAAACGGTGAGTCAGCTTTGTTTTGTCTGGGACCGTGAAAAAGAAACCTCCCCCGTGGTGGCTGCGCTGATCGAGACGGTAAGAGATATTTGGCATGTAACAACGTGAGGCCTTAAAGCTCCCCTCTTGCTGGGAGAGGAGCATAAAGAGCCTCAGCGGCGGGCGACAGACGTTTTCATGATGGTGTTGTTTACGACCTGCCGTGCCATTTTGCGCTGGTTAAGGTTGTTGAGCACCAATGCAGTGGCGGTGATTGCTGCACCAATCATCTGCATATTCGTTGGCAACACGCCGTTCAGTGCTGACACAAGAAAGGCGGTGACGGGAACAACATCCATAAAGAGTACGCCGTTAGTAGGGGTGATAATCCGGTTACCTATGTTCCAGCACAAAACAGCCATCAGACCAGCGACGAGTGCCATGTAAAGCAGGTGCGGAATCACAAAGATGATTGCAGCGGTATCTGGCACAGCAACCTTACCTGTAGCCATTAGCAGCACATCAATGCTGATGACGCTTGTCATGCCCAGCAGCGTCGTTAGCGTGGTATAACGCAGCGGACTCCAGCCCGGAAAATAGCTTCCACCGATGGTATACAAAACCCAGCAGAGTGCCCCACCAATCAGTAACAGATTCGCCGTTACGCTCATTGGGGAGTCCAGGACTGCTGACACATTACCGTTGGTGATGACCAGCACAACACCGCTAAAGGACAGCAGGATAAATCCAAAGGTACTCGCTTGTGGACGTACCTTTTTCAGTGCCCAGATAGTGAGTAGCCCCAACATTGGCATCGTTGCCATCATAATAGATGCGGTCAGTGCGCCAGTTGGCCCTGTAAGATGCTGGCCCAAAAACACCAGAAAACCAAATCCAGCAAATCCCAACGTTCCAAACAGCCAGGCCAGTCCCCATTTTTCGCCCTTCAGCCTGAAAGCAGAACGCCCTTCCCGGAAAATCAGCATGAGCGCGAAAGCAATACCTGCAATGCCATAACGGAGCGTGGTGAAATTAAACGGATCGATTCTGGTAAGCGCTTGTGTCATGACAGGAAACATCGCGCCCCATGAAACCGTGGCTAAGAAGCAGCAGAGCAGCCCTTTAATATAAACATTCATTTATTCACCTTCATCATGTATTAAGAATAAGTTAGGCAGGAAGTTTTTTTATATTTCCATATTCGCGACGTATTAACTATTCGCGAGTTTTTATTCTGGTATCAGAAATTCTGATAGTGGTCGTTTATGCCGCATCAAGAATACGTATGATTTCACTGAACCGAACTTTTCCGCTGGGGCTGTACGGGATGTCGTCAACACAGTGGGCGGAAAAATTAATGACTCCCGTTTTGACGGCCTCCTCATGGATTTTTTCAAACAGGCAGATAAATTTCTCTTTATTATTCTGGTCAGTACTGAAAATACACTTGATGTGATTCACACCTTCAAGCTGGATCGTGATCAGGGCTACATCTCTAATACATGACAGCGCGCGAATTTTTTCCTCAATGCAGTAAACATCATGTTGACTATGGATTTCACCGTTACGGTTCATAAGAAACAGCCTGCCGCTATCATCCAGATAGCCGTAATCAGCCATCAGAAAGTAGCGCTCCCCCTCAAGCACCATGAACGGTTTACTTCCGTCATGGTACTCATCCATGAGCATATAACTGGAGATAGCCACTCTTCCTTTTTCTCCTGCATTGAGCGGGTTATTGTTGCCATCAAGAATCCTTACCTGGTTACCGTCATAAGGACGTCCCACGCTCGCAGGGCAGTCCAGCATGTCGGCAGGATCTGACAGAACATTCACTCCCGTCTCCGTACAGCCGTAATACTCACAAAAAATATCGCCCAAGGCAGCCCGTGCGGCTCGTTTGGTTTTCACTGGAAAATAGCAGCCTCCAACAAGCACCCAACGCAGGTAATGTTGCAAAGCGCTGTCTGCGCAGAGACTGACTATCCTGTTAACCAGATTCGGTGTCATGACTGTTGCCCGGACGTCTTCCTCAGAGAGTGTTTGAATAAGAGCCTGTTCATCATCCTGGTCGACCAGGTACAGAGGAGCACCAAGCCCCATAAACATCCGCGCCCATCCGTTACCAGCCGCGTGATAAAGGGGCAGAATAAGCATGAATCCATCAGCATCACTGAAGCCAAATCGATTGGTAAACCACGCGAAGCGTCGTGCGTCAAAAGAGCGGTAGCGCAGCGCTATCTTAGGGACAGCGCTCGTTCCAGAAGTCAGTGAAACCGCGCGGAACGAAGGCCAGATGGGCGCGGAAAGCAGGCAGTTAAGTTCAGAATGATGCAGTTCTCCAATACTTTCGATCACGGGATCAGTTGGAGAATTAACACCCAGCATGCTCGTTCCGGCGATATTTAGATGACTGAGTTCATCGGGCGTATAGAGGCTAAACGAAACCAGCAACAAACCGGGACTAATTTGTTTTATCAATGTGCTGAGCGTCTCTGTCGGCAGCGAATAATCCAGTCCGTTGGCAGGAATACCCAGCGTGGCAAATGCGGCCAGCCAACTGATGAGTTCCGCATTATTTTTTGACAAATAGCAAACCGAGCGGAGTTGTTCTTGACTGAAACTGCGCCTAAGAAAAATCACGCGGGATTCAGTCTGTCGTATAATATCATTCCATGTATAATTATTTTTATTGTCAGAAATACAAGTCTGATTGCCGCGTAAGACAGCAATCTCATTCATTCGGCTAAGTGTAATCATTATAAATACCCGCATAGAAAAGGTTTGAAATTCAGGCTGCGATAATAATAAATCCATTCCTACGGTGATTTTCTATTTTATTTCTTATCACGTCGTCGATCACTTCCCCGGGGAAAACGAGTGGAACACCCGGTGGGTAGGGAATAATAAATTTATCAGAGATTTCGTTTTCTGAATCCGCGTTAAAAGTCTTTTCCTGGCAGATCTTATTAAGTGCAGTGAGTAATGCTGTTACGGCTTGCTCATTGATGCCGATGTGGAAATTAAAGAGAAGAGAATTATTCATCACTCTTTTTACGTAAATGTTTTCTTCACATAGACGCTGTTTTATCTCGTTGCCCGTCCCCAGTGATGACACATCGAGCATCACTTTTGTAGGATCGTAATGAATATGCCAGTGTGAAGTGAAAATTTGCCGACTAACCGCTTCGGAGCCCAGCCTGTCCAGGCAAGAGACACCATTGACAAATCTGTCGACCAGGCTGCGTGCGTGCGCAGCGAGGGCATGACCCTGTCCACCCATAACGGCCTGTGCATTGTCGAGTGAGGCGATAATGGGGTAGCTCGGTGAAGTGGTATGAATGCGGTATTTAGCCGTTTCAATTTTTTCCGCGAGCTTTTCAGTTCCACGGCAATGGATAATAGATGCCTGGCGAAGACAAAAAAGAGATTTGTGCGCAGAGTGAGTGCAGATAACCTCAAGGTTTGAATACTTCTCTAGCAATGAATCGATATTCATTACGGTTAAGCGGCGAATATCTTCACTGAAATAATTCAGGCTTCCCCAGGCTTCATCAATGAAGAATTTACGCGTAGTGATTCCCGCCGCCAGCAGTCGCGCCAAAACACCAGGAATGTCGTAGATTACCCCTTCATACGACTGTGCAGTGAGAATAATCATATCACACGCTTTACCCCTCTCCTGTAGCGCCAGAAGAGTTCGTTCCAAATGTTCATATGACCACGCACTGATTTCTTCATCTTCAGTACGCAGGTCCGGGCAGATATAATGAACGTCGGCACCGATTGACCTGGTATGGAAATGCACTGACTGGTGACAGTTTTTATCAACGAGAATGCTTTCCCCTTTTTCATAAAGGGCTGAAATCGCTATCTGGTTAGCTGTACTGGTTCCACCGGTGATATAAAATGAACTGTCTGAGTTGTAAAGTCCTGCAGTCAGCTTTTGCGAGTCTGAAATGATCCCAGATGGAAAAAAGAAACTATCAAACAGTTCTCCCGTCACTGAGCTTTCAATGCACTCTGTTAATTCAGCATTCGGATCACCGATGACATCACTGTTTCCGTAGCTTGATACAGGAAGCGCATGAAATGAAAAAAACTTTTTCTCTCGAAGATATTTGAGCCTGGTTAATACAGGGGTAGATCCGGTCATATTTATTACTCTGGCGTTCATGTTTATTCCCTGTCGTTATGTTATGTTCGCCATAAAATATGCCTCCCTATTTTTAAAATGAATATTTGTATTTTTTGATTCAGTTATCAGCATTGGTGATAGGCCTTTATGAAGGAACGGGGCACCAATGCATTTCATAATACAGCTGTTACTCCTCTGCCAGCCCAGAGGTGTTTGAACGATTCCTGACCGGCCACTGGAAACAATCATTCGCATCCACTGTGGCCTACAGCGTCAGACATCACAAATTTACGTCTGGAGGATTTTTGCTGCGTAGCTTCACCAGAACCTGGTGAAGCTGACCAACAGACAGATCTTTAACGACAGAATGCGGTTTTCCCCGCAGCCATTCAAAAAAGTAGCCAATGCCCAACAAGTCGAGTCCTTCGCTGCTGAAAAGGTATTCGTTTTCCTTCAAATCAAACAGTGTGCGAAAATCTTCATCTTCGATATCAAAGCTGACGGCAAAAAACGTTTCGGCTGCCTCCAAAAAATCGACACCATCCATACCGGCAAGATGAAGGTCCCGTTCCAAGAATGTATTTTGATTGACGACTTTAGACTTCCATCCCGCATAATCGCGAACAAATGCGATGACTTCCTCCAGTTCAGGACTCATTTCAGCACCGGCCTCCAAAGTTTATATGCGCCAGATTGTCATTTTTTCTACTTCTGCTTCAGGATTGGCTGCCCGAACGGCTGAAAGAAAACCGGCGAAATCCTGATTAAATACTGAGTAATTATGCAGAATGCTGACTGTTTTTTCTTTCCGGGATGCCCCGGTAAGGTAACGAACCTGCCAGACGCGGCGATTGCTGATCATCGTTCCGGTCGATCTGACCTGAATAATTTGGCCCAGCGAGATTGTATTAAGGATGTCTTCCTTACGCTTTTGGTAGAGAAAATCTGCGTCGTAATAGTAATCCTCCATGTTCATCCCAAGACGTTTAAGCAAAGGTGTATCAATGGAGATTTTCTTTAACTCACCTTTAGCAGCAAAGAAATCATCTCGTTTGAACATCGGCAGAAAGAAATACTTTATCAGCAAAATGACGAGCGCCAGCGGTAAGACAAATGATAAAAAAATATGCATTTCGTTTTGAGCACCTTAGCAATTTGCATCATGGTTCACGCAGCGTTTCGCGATGATTATCAGGGTTTCTGAGCCGTTTATAGCCTGATGGTTACGTAAAATGAAGGCTTAAAGGCGTCCTCTGTCAAAGCACCACACTTATTGCCGCAGAGTAAACTTTTCTCTCCGTCCTCCTCAGTCACAGAGTCTCATAAGCGACTTCCCTTTTCGCAGTGACGCAAGCGGCCGAACGTGACTCAAGATTCTCTTTTTCGCGCCGCCTGTCTGCCGCAATAGGTTGTGAGGCAAGGAAAGGGTTGGCGTTCTCCGCTGGAGTCCAGTGCACTCAGGTTCTCTCCATCACTTTCGCGTAAAGGAGCGCGAAGACACCAGCCACGATAACCTCGCCCCTGCCAGCCGACACAGGAACATCTTGCCGACAGGTTTTGCTGGTGCAATAACACGCCAGCGATCAGGACTCACGCCACCTCTCAGGTGGCGTGAGTCTTTTTCCTCATCGCCGATCTGGTCGTTAAAAAAGCACTCCCCCGCAGGCTAAAACACGACAGATTTAAAACGGGCAGCATTCGATGCCGTGTAAATGACGGTGTTTTGAATATTCCTGTGACCTAAATAATCCTGTATCAGTCGCGTATCACATCCCTTATCCGCCAGGGCATAGCCGCAGGCATGCCTGAACATATGCGGATGCACATCAATGTTGATATTTGCGGCTTTACCGGCCACCTTGAAAATACGGTATAACTGCTGCCTGGATACTTTTTTACCGTGTCGCGATAAAAACAGATATTCAGAATCCGAACCCAAATAGCTTGAACGCTTCTGCATCCAGGCCTCTAACGCTAACAGTTCGCGATGCTGCAAAGGATGCTGGACTGAAAATCCATTCTTCAACCTCGATATATAGATGATTTTATTGGAAATCTCCACATCTCTCAGTTTCAGTTGCGACAACTCACTGACTCTGAGTCCGTGTATAAAGCACATCAGCAACATGCATTGGTTTCTTTCACTGTTTTTTGAGGTGCCCACGGCAGAGATCAACCTTTCGACCTCGTTCACCGTCAGGTATTTTCTTCTTTTCATCTTTTTATTTTTACTCTTCCATAAGATTTCAAACAAAAACTGTAGATAAGAATATAACCAACATAATTACGGCCTTCTTCCCTTCAATCCACCTACCTATTTAAGGTGATATAAACGCATAAAAAACACATAGCAAATTGTTACATCCGTTTATTGTTTCAATGTAAATTCATACAAGCATCATCGGTTGTGATGTAGCGAATCCGAATTCGGGTATTGTCATAAGCTTATGGGCCAAAGATTAAATCACACAGATGAATATATTTGGAAGTGTGTTTTTATAAAAACGTAATATTTAATCAGCGGAGTTGTTGTAAATATGAATATTAAAGAACTTAACCCCATAAAAAACAGGGCAACCAGAATATTAAACTGAAAAAATGATAAAACAGACAAAATAAAAGAATGATTTACCCCAACAACGTTAACAATAACAGACTGAAAATAATAAATTAAAACATAACGTCCGCTTTTAGGATTATTTATAATTCATATCAAACCGGCATTATTTTAAGACAAATAAAATCCATAAAAACAGCAACTTAATCCAAGGTGCTTTGTCCAGAACATTTTGCTTGTGCAAGGGCGCATTCGTTGAGCCCTGCATTCAATCAGATACATTTATCTATGCTGGTATTTATCTTAAACCTGATGTTCCACAGGATGAGGAAAATGATCAGTCGCTAAATGACAGCCTGACATTCAACGGTCCCTTTTGGTAGAAAAACGCTTATCCATTCTGTGCGGTTGTCACCTCATGGAATAATAAGCACCCTGTTTTTTCTGGCTCAACAGGTTCAACCTGCCTCATGGCTCACTGACGCTGCTGGACATGAAATGCGTGCGTTCTGTTGGTAAAAAAGGGAAAGAGTATGTCGATATTTTTGAAAAGGATAAGCTGAAAGAAATACGCATTGTCGAAGCCAAGCTTGCTCATCAGTGTTGATCGGACATGGTAGACTGACTTCAGAGATAAGCAGGCACGCTCAGAGATGGTCTGAATATCCTGGTCGGCGGCCAGGTATTTAATCATATAGCGCTCTTTTTTGGTTAAACTTGTGCATGGACTTTTCGCGATCCGTAATTCCTGACCGCAAAAAATGTCATTCAAATCACGCTCAAATTCGAAAAGGGCTTTTTTCTTCTCCACCAGAAAACTTTTGGCATGATCGACGGGAATAAATGCGCCGGTTTTATCCCCTTTTAGCCAGATGATTTTCAGGAACGTACAGACCTCAAACATCCCCAGCATCGATAACCACTCACCCTGAATAAAGATATCGTTATCAATAATTAATATGACTGAATCAGCATTACCCCATAACTTGCGATAAAGCGCTTCATCAAGAAGCCTGACGTGGATAACCTTCGAATGCGGGTACAGTTGTGAGACACCGAAATACAACCAGTAATTATCAGAAAGGACGATAATCGGTGCCTTATTACGAACACATTGACACAGGCTGCTCAAATGCGCGTGTTGGATCATGAGAAATCGAATCCTTGATTAAACATAGTATTTAACTGTAGAAACAACTCTGCGTCGGTCCTGACATCGAGTTTTCGCATCGCATTGCATTTATGGGCGCTAATCGTCTTGATACTTAACTGCTTCATCCGCGCAATCTGTTGCAAATCCATGCCATTAAAAAGGTGCCTTAAAACATCACGTTCGCTGCGCGTTAATTTCGACGGCGTACAGTGATGGGTTTCATTGATTCGTGCAAGGTCACAGCAGATTTTGGGGCTGAGTACACGCTTCTGCTCAAACGCCTGTTTGAAGAATTCCTGTGTATTGGCCAGGGATTCCCCGCGTGCTATCACGCTGATATTGTAGTGATTCAGTAAGGTCCGCAGTCCGTTACTGTCATGGCATGAGGTATACACCACGATATTCATGTCGGGGAACTGCGCGTTCAGCCGCAGTAAGAGGTCAATGCCTTCCTGGAGCGTCTCCTCCGCGCTCTGCAAGTCGGTGATAAGGATATCCACGGACTGGTACATCAGGGCATCGAACATTTTGCCCAGGCTGGGTTCCCGAATGATGATGTCACAGTCTGTATCGACAGACTCAATGAGCGTCGAGAGGCCAGCGAGCGTTAAAGGATGGCTGTCCATTAACGCCACGGTGCGGGGCGATGTGCAGGTCTGATTCATCAGGCGGTTGCTCCTTGCAGGCCGGGGCTGCCGGCCGTTTATCCATTAAGAAACACATCCAGAGGTAACGCTTAAAGTCCGGTAGCGGGACCGATTTGCGCCATCCAGGTGCCCTGTGCAAAGAGTTCACTGTCATTGTGAAAACCCAGCTTCACCATGGCATTGCGCTTGTGGGTACTGATGGTTCGGATATCGCGATGAAGCGCCTGCGCCACCCGGGAAACGCTCAGGCCGGAAAACAGGTAAGCGAGAACATCCAGCTCTCTGGCCGTCAGCGCGGTATTTTTCGGGGTGGTCTTTGCCAGCAACTGCTGCACTTTGGGGCTTAGCCACTGCCGCTCGCCAGCGAGACATCGGGTGACACCCTGCGCCAGCGCGAGTGCCGGTTCGTGTTTTAACAAAATGCCGTGCGCTTTCGAGGAGACAAGCATCTCAAGTATCCGGTAGTCGCTGAAATCCGTGCAGATAATGATCTTCAGGGCCGGGCAGGTTTCATGCAGTTGCCCCAAGAGGCGCAGTCCATCCAGCATGCGCTCTTTTTCGCCGCAGATATCCATAATCAGTAGCGCTGGCGGCGCGCTGGCCACGCGCGATGAGATGCCCGCCAGACTTTGCACATAGCTGATGGCATCGGTTATTCCGCATGACCCGACCAGGATCTGCTTTATGCCCAGCGCGGTCGCCGGGCAGGCATCCATAATCAGTACCCCTGATCCGGCAGGCGACATGCCTGATGGAGCAGGGTCTGGCGTTAAATGAGTGACGACGTTCATCTTACCTCCTTGTTTTCTTCGTAACGCGCCCTGACGGCAGCCTCCTCTCGACCAGAAGATGGACGTGCTGTGTGGGTTTTCCTCTCTCTGTTCGTGCCCTTTCAACTACTGATAAGTAAAGGTGACCTGCATGGTTCCAACAATGGTTCCTGGCGTGGCATTGCCCTGCGCACTGTAGGCGCGCGCCTGCATCTCGAAGGTGGTGCCACGACCGGCGTTATCCACGCGCTGTACCCTTTGCGTGGCGTTGCCGAGCGGCACACCGTCACGGCTTTGCACCTCGATTTGTACCTGAGAGGCGGTGCCTGTATTCGCGTACATCGTGCTTTCGACCTCATCCGCCATGCCGTTCAGCGTCATCGTCGCCTCCCGCGTCGATGCCGGGCATTCGCTCAGGACAATCGAAAAGGGTCGCCAGTCGGTTGACGCGCCCGCCTCAGCCAGGGATGTCGCTAAAATGTTCTGGCCTAAATCCACATTCAATCCGCTGGCTGGCAGGTCAATGTGACAAGGCGAGGCTTTGATGTTGCCAGTAATATTAAGTTGAGTATTCGCCCTCACCGGCGAGGCCAGCATGATGGCCGTCAGCCACAGTATCAACGCCGGCGTTTTTGCTTTGTTGCTCAAACTGAACGCTGCTTCCTTAACCATTTTCGTTTCCCTTACGCGTTGCATCACGGAATTACTCTATTTCGGCGCGAATCGTCGCTGTCGCCGAAAAATCCCCGGTCTCAGGTGCCTGACCTGTGCTGTTAACGGGAAATAAGTTAATCCCCGAGGTGCCGACCTGCGAGGCGTAATCCATCCTCAGCGGCAAGCGGCCACTCAGCGGCATGATGGTTGTGCCAGCGGTATCCTGAATCCTGACGCCTACGTCGCGGTTGGTGGTGGACAGCAGCGTCGGATCGTTTGCATCTGGCGTTCCCTGGAAAGAGAGGCTGACCTTCACGCCCTCGGAAATATTGGTGCAGGCGACGTTGAAATTGACGTTCTTCGGCGTAAAGTTTTTCGCCATTTCCCCTTTGGTGGCGATATCCCCTGACATGATGTCGCCGAAAGGAACGGTGATCACGCCCCCGCCATTGATCTCGCAGGATTGCGGCACGGTTACCGTGCCGCTCATCCAGACGGTTGAAACCGGTACGCCAGACTGCGTTGTCGGATCTGAAGCGAGATAAACATCAACCACCTTCGTCAGAGGAATGGTTTGTTCGCCGACAAAGGGCCGCTGAAAATACAGTGAGATCGAACCGCGTGAGCCGGTGGCGTAAGGATACCTGCCGCAGTTGGTGGCGCTGTTCAGGTTGCTGACGCTGGTGAACGGTGTTGCCCTGTTTGCACCATAACCGCCGGCGATGTAAACCTCGCTGGCCACCGCCAGATATTCATTGATGCTGTAATAGTTGAGATTACCGTCGCTGTAGACCAGCCCGGTATCCGGCACTTTTGCCGTGACGTAGGCCCCGGTATAGCTGCCGGTACATGAGCAGGTCACGTTGTAGTTCCCGCTGAGATTCCACTGATAGGCATTGTTAATCACCCTGCCCGTGGTGTTCTGTGACGGGTCCGCCAGCAGGTAAGACATATTGAAGTTGTACGATTTTGTCCCGTCTGTCGGGGCGCAATCACTTGCCTGCGCCTGGGCACTTAACATGCCGCCCGCCAGCGCCAGGCAAAGCCAGGCTGCGCGTTTGCCCCCGTAAGAACGGCGCAACGAATTGCGGTGTGAGGTCGTGTCCAGAATAAAGGTCTGCATGCGTTCGTTCATATCCCTGTTCCGCCTTACCGGCAGGCTCCATTAATAAGTTGAATCCCCGAGGTGGCCGACTGTTCATTCAGGCGATAACTCACCCGGCAGGTCTGTGCCGCCGCAGTCCCCCATTTCACCGTCAGCGTTCCGCTATCCGGCATGCCCGACAGATAAACCTGCCCACCGTCGCCGACAATGCTGCCAGTGCTCTTTTTGTCATCATCAATGCCCGCGGTTGCGCCAAACGGCACCGGCTCGCCGTTAGCGCGGGTGAGCGTCATCAGCACGCGTTGGCCCACGTTTGGCTTGAAGTCTGCGCGCACCACGGCCCCCCGCGTGGGGATGACCGACGCACTGGTCAGCGTCATATCCACGTTGTCCGGTAAGGTCGCGGTATCAAGCGAAATCTGGTTACGGCGATAGGCGGTGGCGTAAGGTACGACGGCATAACCGCGCCAGTCGGTTCGTACCCCGGTATTGCTGGCGATGCTGACATCGTTCGCGCCCGGGGCTTTCACCAAAACCAGCGTTTCACTCAGGGGCTGTGAAAGCGTGACCCCATTTTCATGGACCACAATGCCGCCCTGCAGGCCATAATCCATGCGGTGCTGGCTGTGGTCATAGCCGTAACCGGCGTTCATTTCGCCGTAAGTGCCTTTATAGTCGGCACTGGCATAGCCGTTCGCACCTTGCCCCTGAGTGGTGTAACCCTGACTGAGGCTGTAATTCAGGTTGTCGTCACGTAACGCCGTACCGCTTAGGCCCACGTTATGCGAGGTATTGCCATTTTTGCTGCTGTTCAGGTTATAGGTGGCATAACTGCCCGGCAGCCATTTGCTCAATGGCACACTGAGGTTCAGGGCGATAATCTGGTCGGTGTAATAGGTGCGGTTGCCATTGCCGTCCATGCCGTTGCGGTTATAGCTGTAGTTCACACCGTATGAGATCCCTTTCCAGGTGTTGTTGTAGCCGATGCTGGCCGACTCACTGGAGCGGTTGTTATTCCAGTAGGCCTCTTTCACCAGGCTCAGCGAGAGTGCGCCCCCCTGCTGCCACAAGTTCTGGCTGAGCGTGAGTTCGGCACGGCTCTTCTTGTGATCGCGGTTATTGTCATTGCCTCTGCCGTAGCTTTCGAGCGCTTCCTGCAGGGTATAAAATCCCGCCGTCGAATAACGGTAACTGGCAAGGCTGAAGTTGGTTCCGGTTTCAACGAAGCTCTTACCGTAGCGCAGGCGATAGGACTGCCCGTTTTCTTTCACGGCATTCTCCTGGCGGCTCCACGCCTGGGTCACGTCAGCAGAGAGTGCCCCGATGCGCCCCATATTTTGCCCCAGACCAAGGGCCAGCGACTGGTATTTACTCGCGGCCTGCAGCCCGCCGTAGACGGTCGCGCCATGCGGCAAACCATAGATGGCGGTGCCCTGCGTAAAGGGCGTTTTTTCGACCTCATCGTTGTACGACCGGTACTGACCGCTGGTGAAGCTGTATTTCAGGTGCCCTTCACGCTGTAGGACCGGTACGGAAGCAAAAGGAACGATCAGGGTGCGTTCGGTGCCGTCCGCTTCTTTGATGGTCACATTCAGATCGCCACTGCCCGCCGTTGGATAAAGGTCAGAAATGGCAAACGGCCCGGCAGGAACATAGCTCTGATAGATCACATAGCCGTTCTGGCGGATGGTGACCTGGGCATTACTCTGCGCGATGCCGCGTACGACAGGTGAATAGCCCTTCTTGCTGTCTGGCAACATATCGTCGTCAGACGCGAGTTGAATGCCACGGAAAGGCACGGTATCAAACACTTCCGTTGGCGAGTTACTGTCGCCCAGCGTCAGTTGACTCCGCAGTATCTGGATATCGCGCTGCAGGTAAGTATTGATGGAGTTCCAGCTGTCTTGCCCTTTGCTGTCCCGGTTCCACGTTGAGTAGTTGCGCAGACGCCAGGCACCAAGGTTTGCGCCGGAACGCAGGTTCAGATAATAGGTATTCGTGTTTCGGGCATCATTTTCCCGCGCTTCGGTGTTGGCACCGCTGAAGCTGTAATTGAGCAGCAATGCCGGAATGCCCGGGTCCCACAGCTCTGGCGAGACATAACCGCGCGCTTGCGAATTCAACGCCGCCTGCGGAATGCTCAGTTCCAGCCGCTGCTGATCAAAACGGAATATTGCGGAGGATTGCGCTATTGCCTCGGTAAAATTGGCGCAGGCATCCGTGGCCTGAATATCCGGGAACATGCCAATTCTTACGCCCATCTCCCGCAACTGCTCGCCACTCAGACAGGGCTGAAGGCGTTGCTTACCGGACGCATCCGTTGCAAGGGTAAAGGTGACATCCTGTGTATCGACCTCGGAACCATTAAGATAAATATCCACACGATAGGTGCCGGGTGGCTGCAATTCGCCGTCTTCGAAAATGGATAAATCCGCTTTTCCCTGAACAGGGTTATCGATTTCTAATAAGGCCGGGTTGAAGTATTCCGCTGCACTGACCACACCCGTTCCGCCGATGAACAGCGCAACCTGACAGGCCACGAGCTGTGCAAGACAGGACAGTTTGAAACCGGCTGACGCAGGAATATTTGTTATTTTTTTCATTGTGTTTGTTCCAACTCATCACGCAGTTTGGCGCCTGCGTGCATCACTTCCTTATAGGCGACAGGCGTAATGCGCCCCCCGACGACGAGATCAGAGACTGCCCGTCAGAACCTTGCTGGTACCGCCATAGTCATTGATAAACTGCCAGGTCAGCGATCCGCCGGCGACGCTGGCGGGCAAATCGAACATGGCATCGGACTCAGGGGCGACCAGGGTGGCGTTTTTGACGTCAGTGCCGTTGATCCTGACGTTGAAAAAGGTGATGTAATGCGGAGAGGGATTCGTCACCTGAAGCTGGTTACCCACTCGTTTCCAGGTCAGCGTTTTGGCCGCTTCTTCCAGCGTGCTTTTCAGACCAGCCGGACGGAAAATCAGTTTGATGCGCGTTTTCACCGCAATTTGCAGGGTGTTTTGCCGCTTCTCTACAGAAGGAATGGATTTGATATTGAGCCAGAACAGCGACTCTTTGTTCTCTGGCAGATCGCCACCCGCCCGTACCACGCGCAAAATGTTTTGCTGATTCCCGTCCAGGCGGAACAAAGGCGGCGTCACGATAAACGGGGCTTTATTCGCCTGTGCGCCCGGAGCGGTATCCCCGCTGTCCACCCATGACTGGATCAAGTACACGTTTTTGTCGGGATTACTGATATTGATGGATGACTCTTTGTTTGCACCGTCATAGATCAGACGCGTGCCGCCGACGACGACGCCAGCCTGCGCGAACGTGCAAAAAGTCGTTAATACCACTGCCAACGCTGTTTTGCGCCAATTCTTCATGGTGTCCCTACCTGCCCTGAAACATTCAAAAAGATCAGAGGCAACAGCGGCCTCTGATCTGCTACTACGAACGCGAAATTACTGATAAACAACGGTGAACTGGGTTACCGCGTTTGCATCACCCACAGTGACGGAATCCGCCACGGAGATGTAGCGCGCACTGAAGTCCAGGTTGTTAGGACCGGTGCTGACCAGAGGGTAAACCGAAGAGTCTTCATACAGCGGGACGACCCGGTTCTGGCTGTCAGAAATCTGCACACCCACACCTGTTGCTGTGCTGTCGCCAGCGGTCAGGGCCAGAATGCTGTTGTCGCCAGAAACCTGGGTACCGTCAAAACGTACGGTTGCACCCGTTACGGTGTCAGGGCAGTTAGTCAGGACCAGAGTGAATTTCTTCGGCGCAGCCAGAGAACCAGCACCCGCGAAAGCGGTACGTGCGATGTTGCCCAGGAACACGTCCTGGTTCTGAGACGCGGTGTCAATCGTACAGGCTGCATCGGTAATGGTTCCGGTGAAGTTCACGGCGCCATCAGAAGCGAAAGCAGAAGAAGAAATAGCGGAAGTCGCCATCAGAGCAATAGCAATAAGCGTTTTTTTCACGAGAATTATCCTGTAAACAATTAAAATCGATATGCCTATAACGCGGCGATCGAATTCGTTATGACAAAACCATCTGTCATTCCTTTATTTAGTTCATGAGACTCCGTCTCAAATTAATAAATCGCCGAACGGTTTTACCCGAAAGACAAACGATTCATTTTGAACTAAAGTGACTCCTTTGGTTTTTTACACCTTAAAACAGGGATAACTCAGGATAAAACACTTAAAAACAACGATTTAAGAAGATATAGATATAGTATTTTTTAAGCTAACGTAATGCGGAATATAAAGGGGTGACACAGAGATAAGAAAAAACCGAGGGGTGCAGGGAGGTAATTAAACAGAAAATCTTCACATAACACTTTGAAATTTAAATAGTTAAAATAAAATGTTACTCGATAATACAAACAGTATTGACAGGAATATAACAGCTCACTAAAGTAAGCTCCAATTTAGTTCAAAATGACTCCATTGTAATAACTCGTTACAGCTTATTTACCACACTTCTTTGAATCGCTGCGCGTTACTTGCCGTATAGATAACGGTGTTCTGTATATTACGATGGCCTAAATAATCCTGAATCAAACGCGTATCTATTCCCCGGTCAGCCAGCGCAAAACCACAGCCATGTCTTAACATATGAGGATGCGCATTAATTGTCAGATTTGCCGCCTGACTATAATTTCGGATTAACCAGTAAATGCGTTGCCGGGATAATTTTGTGCCTCGGTTAGAAAGAAATAACCAGTCTGTTTCCGCACCACGATAATGATTTCTTTTATTCATCCACAGCGATAATGATTTACGTTCACGTCGGTAAAGCGGATGAACGGTAGAAAAGCCGTTTTTTAATCGATGAATATAAATATTATTCCCCTCTATATCGATATCGGACAGTCGCCAGCTGCTGATTTCACTGACTCTACAGCCGTGGATGAAACACATCCAGATCAGGCAGTAATCCCGCTCTGGGTGCTTGCCGTGCAGGGTCGCTTCAAGCAGCTTCTCGACTTCAGACGGCGTCAGGTATTTACGATTTTTCATAGTGTCTCTTCATATTCATGTGGTCTCAGATAAACATTCCGTTCGGTGGCATTCACTCAGAAATGCTTTTCTGACAGGGTCAATACGCGCGCTTTAATACAGCGCGTGCGAAGGATGTTTTGTGCAATAATAGCGATCAGTTTTCCCGGCTGTTTATAAAACCTCCTTTACGTAACACGTGAATAACTTACGGATGTATTTTTAATATACGTCTTAACAGACAATACATCAAACAGAAGGCAATGAAAAAAAACGGCGGGATTAATCCCCGTGAAACTGTGAGGATATAACCGAGAGATTTAATTACATTAACATTTTAAATTTCGCACAGCATTTAATCTATAGATTAATGGTTTTATTTAACATCAACGCCGTTACCGCACGACCTAAAACGGCTGACTAACGGCTTATGCCCACCCTTTCTGTGCTTTTCTGGCCGGGATGGCTTATTTGGGCGCACGTTTTTACAAGGATTTATCTCAGATCCCGTGCCGGATTCGATAAGAGCCGTGCAACGTTTTTTAGACAAGGCTGACTGACCCGGCGAAAGGCACCTTTTGTCCGCCGCATTGAGTGCCGTTGAGTGCACTCAGCCTCAGAAGGGACAGGTTAAGGATAGCCAGCAGGAAAGAGGCAGAACGCGCCTGACAGACGATCGTCAGTAAAAAAAACAGGACGGGTCACGTCCTGTTTAAGCAGAGCAGAGAGCAGGCCGGGGATCAGGCAGAAAGACCGCCATCCAGAATGAGGGTTTGACCGGTCATATAGGTGCTGTCGTCACTGACCAGCCAGGCGACGGCACCCGCCACTTCATCCACTTTGCCAAAGCGTTTCAGCGGAATAGTTTTTCGCAGTTCCGCCCGTTTGGCGTTGGGGATGGTGGCCATAATCTGGGTGTCAATATAGCCGGGCAACAGACTGTTGACCCGCACCCCAAAGCGACCCAGTTCCACCGCTAAGGTGCGCGCCAGCCCAATCATCGCGGCTTTGCTTGCCGCATAGGCGCTTTGCCCGCTGTTGCCTTTCACGCCGGTCACCGACGACATCAGCACCACCGAGCCTGTCCCCTGCATCATCATGGGTTCGAGCAGATGATGATTCCAGTAGAAAAGAGTATTCAGGTTGGTGTCCATCACCTTACGCCAGTTCGCCGGGGTTTGATGAATGTGCAGGGCATCAAGGGTAATGCCGGCATTGTGGACCAACGCATAGGGCGCGCCGTAACGCGCCAGCAGATCGGTCGCCAGCCGGGTTACCGCCTGCTCATCCCCGCCGTCACATTGATAACCTTCCACCCTGCCGGGCAACGCCTTGCAGGCAAGCTCCACCTCGCGCGCTGCGCTTTCATCCTTGCACCAGGTGAACACCACATTCCACTGTTTTGCCAGCCGCAATACCGTCGCACGGCCAATCCCACGGCTTCCACCGGTAACTAAGATCCATTGATTACGCATGGCTTACTGGCTTTTTTCGCTGAGGTACTCGCACAACTCGCTCAGCGTCATGTTGACGTTACTGGCGAACATTTCGGCCTCAATCGTGACGCCAAACTCTCGCTTCGCCAGCACCATCAGTTCCACATAATCCAGACTGTCGAGTTTCAGCAGATACAGCGGCATGTCCGGCCGGAGACTGGTCATCTCCAGATCTTTTGCATCACACAGCATCTCGCATACCTTGGTGTAAACTTCATCAAATTGAGCCATTTTTTATTCCTTTAGTTCAATGATTTACTTATGTTCAGATCGAATTTTTAGTTAGTGTTCAGAGGTGTTGTTATTCAGCCAGCGGCCCGGTTTTCAACGTCACCGTGACGGTCATCAGCGGCTCATTGATGCGCCATGCCTGAATGCCCGTCACTAACACCAGGCCGGCCGCTTTTTCGCCCATGACCAGCGTCGGCTGGATGGCATAATGCAAGGGTTCACATTGCAGCGCGTTTCCCGCCGTCTGGAGCAGCCACGGCGAAAAATGGGTCTGATGATGGGTCTGCACCACCTGTACCCGGCTGAATATGTCCCCCAGGCAGGTCGCGTGATGATCGGGCAGAAGACGGTGTACGGTGTCGAGCGTTTCCGGGGCGTTCACCAGTTGACGAAATAGCACGGCATCGAAAAAGCTCCATAACGGGATAGGGAGATTTTCCACCGCCTGAAACTGGCGATACAGCGCCGCCAGCGCTGCCCCACGCAGGGTCTTCGCCTGGCTGACCGGCGATAACGCCAGCGGTTTCGCCTCGGTCAGCTTGCTGCTGATGCTGCTCTGCAGGGTATAGCTGTTAACCAGGTTGCCGCTGATCTGTACCCGGTCACCGGTGTGCGTTTCGTTTAACGACAGCTGATAGGGAACGGTGCACAGCACGGGATCGCGCAGCCGACTGGAGAACAGCAGACCGTCCGACCACAATGTGTGTTTTTCCAGCGCCTGGCTGAGCCCGGCCTTCACATCCAGCAGCGCGCGCATACCGTGGACGCATAATCCGTCCAGGCCGAGACGTCTCGCCTCGGCGGCATCAAAATGAATCGGATTGCGGTCTCCGGAAAACGCGGCCCAGCGCTCCGCGTCACGCAGCGTATAACGCACCGACATGCTTTATTCCCCCCGACCGATAACCAGCGCCGCGTTCGCGCCGCCAAAGCCGAAACTCAGGTTGAGCGTTGTGTTCAACGCCGCCGGACGGTGTTTATTGGGCACATAGTCCAGATCGCACTGCGGATCGGGCGCATCGAGATGGCAGGTGGCGGGGATAATCTGATGCTGCAAGGCCTGCAGGCAGATAATGGATTCAAAGCTGCCTGCGGCCGCGATCAGATGACCGCTATAGGATTTGGTACTGGAACAGGGCGTGGCATAAGCCGCCGCTTCACCCAGCGCCATTTTGAGTGCCTCGGTTTCGTTGAGATCGTTAAGCGGCGTGGAGGTGCCGTGCGCATTAATGTAATCCAGTGCGCTGGCGTCAATACCGGCCTGGTTCAGCGCGCCGCGAATGGTCTGAACCCGGGCAATTTTGTCGTCAGCCGGTGCGGTAAAATCGAAGGCGTCCGAGTAATTGCCGTAGCCGAGAATTTCGCCCAGTATGGTCGCACCGCGCGCTATGGCAGATTCCCGCGCTTCCAGGCACAGCACCGCCGCCCCTTCGCTCAGGACAAAGCCGTTGCGATGCTGGCTAAACGGGCAGCAGGCGCGGGTTAACGCCGTTTGCTCACTGGCCAGCGCCCCCAGCACATCAATATTCCATACCGCCGAATCCGAGCGCAGCGACTCGCCTGCGCCTGCCAGCATCATGTTGGCGCGCCCCTGGCGGATCAGCTCAAAGGCATCGCCCACGGCGATGGTGCCGGTCGCACAGGCGGCTACCGGCGTGTTCTGGTATCCCCGAAGCGCCCACAACAGACTGACGGCCGCCGTGGCGGCGTTGGGCATGGAGAAGAAACAGCCAAACGGCGATCCTACGCCGGTGCGCAGGAAGTCCTCATAATGCAACTGGGTTTCGTCCTGCCCCGCCCAGCCGGTGCCCATGATGACACCGCAATCGCGCAGATCGTAGTGCTGTCCGGGCTTTTCATCACCAAAAGCCATCTGCATGGCTTCCCGCGCGGCGGCCAGGGTAAGCCGCGCGAAACGCGGCAGGCGGCGGCGGATCGCGGCAGGAACGCCGTTGAGTGAAGGTTCTTCATCGATCAGCCCGTAAAAACGGGATTTGATCCCTGCGGCAGACTTGTCGCAATAGCGATAGCCGGGTTTGTAGTCCATGATGGCCGCCCAGCTTTCAGCGGCATTCATCCCCAATGGCGTGACCGCACCATAACCGGTGACCACCACCCGACGTGGCGCGTTCGCCGCCTGTAAACTGTCCATTTGCATGATTCATCCTTAGTGATTCACTGTGTCGTCTTCCCCGCCGCCCAGCGCCAGCCAGAGCTTCATCGTGGAATAGAGGTAGTTGTATTGCGTGTTCAGCAGCGCGTTTTCGCTGTCCAGCAGCGTATTCTGCGCATCCAGCAGCGTTTGATAGGCCACGGCACCGTGGCGATACTGGCTTTCCACCAGCGTCAGCCTTTGCTGGCTCAGCGCGAGGTTATCCCGCTGCCGCTGTTTTTCCTGCTGCCAGGTCAGGCGCTGTGACATCGCGTTGTCGATGTCCTGTAACGCGCTGTAGGCGGTTTTCTGGAACTGGATGGCCGCGCTTTGCACCTCCAGATCGGACTGTGCAATCGTCAGTCGCACCTTATTCCACTGGATAAAGGGCAGATCGAGCGCCGATCCGAGCGTTCGGGCAGGATTGCTGAACCACTGCCGGAACACCGACGCCCCGGCATTCAGGGAGGCATTGAGCGTCAGCGTGGGATAAAAATTCAGCCGTGCCACGTCCGAACCGGCCAGCGCCGCGCGCAGGTTCAGCTCGGCGGCCCGCACATCCGGCCGTTTGGCTATCGTCTCCAGCGGCAGGCGCTGCGCCACCGGCACAGACTGTTCGCTGTTCAGCGAACGGCGCTCCGCCGGATATTGCCCCGGCGGACGACTCAGTAAAATCGCAAGGGCGTTACGGCTCTCTTCGCGCTGCTGACTGAGATCGTGCAGGCTGTTTTCCCGGTTCAGCACCGTTTGTTGCGCCTGCAGATAATCAAGCTGGCCGAGATCCCCGGCTTTCCAGCGCGACGTCACCCGCAGCAGCGTATCCCGGGCAATGTCCAGACTGCGCTGCAGGTTACCGATTTGCTGATTCAGACTGGCTATCTGCCAGTAGAGCTGGGACACCGTGCCGATCAACGTCAGGGCGGTGGCACGCAAATCCTGTTCTGAGGCTTTGGCCTGCCAGTCCGACTGCTCACGCGTGCGCGCCAGTTTCCCCCACAGATCCAGTTCATACGCCGCCGTCAGCGTGTTGCTGTAATTTTCCACGGACGCCGTATCACGCCGTAAATTCTTACTGTTGCTGGCGCTGGCGCTGACCGAAAAATCAGGCGTCAGCGTGAGATCGGACAGGCCCGCCGCCAGCCGTGCCTGCTTAAGCTTGATGCCCGCCAGGGCTAAATCGTGATTACTTTGCAGCGCGGCGACGATAAGCCGCGACAGCTGCGGATCGCCAAAGTTGTCCCACCAGTGCGGGGTGAATGTCGCCACGCCTTCGCCGGTATCCTGTACGCGCCAGGCGTCAGGCACCGAGAGCAGGGGCCGCTGATAGTCGCTTTTCAGTGCCTGGCCGCAGCCGGTCAGCATCAGCGCCATCAGCGCCGTGGAGAATTGCGTCAGCCTGTTCATTCGCGTGCCAGCGCCTCGGTCGGGTGCAGCCGGGCGGCGTTGCGCGCCGGGAAAAAGCCAAAGCCCAGCCCGATCAGCGCGGAAAACCCGCAGGCCAGAAGGATGGGCGGCCAGGTGAAAATCATGCGGAACTCCTGGGTAACCTGAGAAAAAATCAGCCCCGCGATGCCCGATCCGACAATGCCTGTCAGGCCGCCAAGCGTACAAATCACCATCGCTTCAATCAGGAACTGGCGCATGATGTCCACCGGACGCGCCCCGACAGAGAGACGAATGCCGATCTCATGGGTGCGCTCCGTCACGGATACCAGCATGATGTTCATCACGCCCACGCCGCCCACCAGCAGCGAGATCCCGGCAATCGCCGTGATCAGCAGCGTCATGGATTCGGAGGTTTTGCGGATCGTCTTCGTCAGTTGATCGTTGGTCAGGGTGAAGAAATCGCGTTTGCCATGCGCCGAGTCCAGCCGTTGCTCAATCTGCTGCTGCGCCGTTTCAATCGGATAACCGTCAGCAATGCGCAGGGTAATGGACTGCAGCGGTGTATCACCCGACATGCGTTCAAGCAGCGAGGTATAAGGTATCCAGGCACCTGGCTGCTCACCGACAGACTTCGGCCCGTGTTTATCCGCCACGCCAATGACCCGGAACGGCACCCCGCCAAGCTGGATAATTTCGCCCAGCGGTTCCTGCCCGTCGGCAAACAGCGTGCTGCGCACGTTGGGATCGATGATGATCACCGGCTCACGATCGTCGAGGTCACGTGGGGTAAAACGGTTGCCGGCAACAAAATGCAGGCCCTGCACGCGGAAGAAACCGTTACTCACGCCCAGCAGCGATACCAGCACCTGTTTCCCCCCACGGATCGCCCGCACGGTTTTGCTCACCACCGGCGACAGGCTGTCGGTAAAGGGCTGTTTGCCCAGCAGCGCCACGTCTTCCAGCGTCAGCGACCGCTCAAAATCCGGGCGCGGCTGATCCCAGCCCAGACCGGGCTGGATTTCGATGGTGCTGGTGCCCAACTGGCTTATCTGGCTCAGAATGTTTTGCCGCGCGCCCTCGCCCACCGCCATCGAGGACACCACAGAGGCGATGCCGATAATGATGCCGAGCATGGAAAGAAACGCGCGGATGCGATGCCCCAGCAGCGAGCGCCATGCCATGCGCAGCGCTTCTTTGATGCTTTGCCAGACGGTGGTGCGTCCGGTCGCGGCAACCGTGGGTAATCCCTGTGGCTGGCCCTGTTGGCTCGCCGGGTTGGCATGGTCGGCGACGATCTGGCCGTCGTGGATTTCCACAATGCGCTGACACTGCGCGGCGATGCTGCGGTCGTGCGTCACGATAATGAGCGTATGACCGGCCTGGTGCAGACCATGCAGAATGCCCATCAATGCCTGACCGCTGGCGCTGTCGAGTGCGCCGGTGGGTTCATCCGCCAGAATCACCGGCGCGCCGTTCATCAGGGCGCGCGCGATACTGACGCGCTGCTGCTGACCACCGGAAAGCTGCGCTGGCCGGTAGTGCATGCGCTGCCCCAGCCCCAGGCGCTCCAGCAGGTATTCGGCACGCGACTGACGCGCCGAAACGGGCATGTCGGTATACAGCGCCGGGATCGTGACGTTCTCGATGGCGGTCAGATAAGGCATCAGGTGATAGCGCTGAAAAATAAACCCCAGATACTGACTGCGCAGTTGTGCCAGCTCGTCACTCGTCGCGACCTGAGTGGACACATTCATAATGCGCATCTCGCCTTCCGAGGGTTTATCCAGGCACCCCAGAATATTCATCAACGTGGACTTACCGGAGCCGGATGCGCCGACAATCGCCAGCATTTCACCGGCGTGCACTCGCAGGGAAATGTCCTTCAGCACCGTCACCGCCGCGTTGCCCGTCCCAAAACGACGGGAGATATGAGAGAGTTCAATCACCGGCGCGCTAGCCATTGGCGGCCCCTGCGGTGTTTTGCGTGACCACACGTTCGCCTTCACGCAGGCCCTCTTTCACTTCAATAAACTGCCGGTCGTTAATCCCCACGCGCACCAGCCGCTGTTCGGTTGTCTCCCCTTTCACGACCTGCACAGCGTAGCGGCCATCACCCTGCGGCTGACCCAGCGCCATCACCGGCAGGCGTAATGCGTTTTTGGCTTGTTCGGTGACGATAAAGACCTGTGCCGTCATGGAAGTGCGCAGCCGGTGGTCGGGATTCGGCACGCTAAACACGCCGTTGTAATACACGGCGGAAGACTGCTGAGGCTGACCGCGCAGGCTGTTATCCTGTAAGGCCTCGTCAGGCGCATCCTGCAACGCGCCCATCACGCTGTGATAGCGATGATGCGGGTCCGCGACCACGTAGAACGACAGCGGCTGGCCGGGATGGACTTTCAGGATGTCGGTTTCTGAAATACGGGTTTGCACCGTCATGGTGTCCACGTTCGCCAGCACCAGGATCGTCGGCGCGGTTTGCGAGGAGACCACGGTCTGGCCCTCTTTGGTGACGATCCCCAGCACCTGACCGTCCATCGGTGCCAGAATGCGCGTATAGCCCAGGTTGGCTTTCGCCGTTTCCAGCGCCATCTGCGCCTGCACGATCTGCGCTTCATTCACTTTGATCTGTGCCTTCTGGGTATCCACTCTGGCCTGCGCCTGCTCCAGGTTGCTTTTGGTGCCTGATCCTTCACGATCCATCTGCCGCTGGCGTTTCAGCTCCTGCTGGTACTGGGTTAAGGTAAATAACGACGCCTGTTTCTGCGCCATCGCACTGTCCAGCTCGGCCTCGGATTTACGCAGTTCGCTCTGTTGCAGTGTTGGATCAATTTCCGCCAGCAACTGCCCTTTGGTGACCCGATCGCCGGCACGTACATAGAGCTTTTTTAACTGACCGTTGACCTGTGCGCCCACGTTGACCTGCACAGAGGGTTTAAGAATGCCGGTGGCCAGCACGGTTTTTTCAATATCACCGCGATCGATAACCTGCGAGACCTGCGGCACAACGCGGTCAGACAACATGCTGTGCAGCACCCAGGCACCGCCCGCCAGCAGAATAAGCAGCAGTGCGACCAGCAGAAAAACGGGTTTAGAGAATTTTGCGGTCAGCACGGGACGTTTTTTTATCACGGCACTCACGCCGGTTCCCCCTGAGGCAGTCTGCCCGTCTCCGCCGCGTCCTGAACTTCTTGCATCTGTTCATTTCTCAGCACGCAGATGCGGTCAAACAGCGGTAGTGCCGTTTCACTGTGCGTCACGGCGATCAGCGTTTTGCCGTATTCACGGCAGTGGTCGATCAGGGTTTGCATCACCTGCAGCGCGGTCTGTTCGTCAAGGTTGGCGGTGGGTTCGTCCAGCACCATCACCGGACAGTCGCTGTACATGGCACGCGCCAGCATCAGCCGCTGACGCTGCCCCAGCGACAGGGCGGGATGGCTTTCGCGGATCAGCGCGTTTTGTTTTCCCGGCAGGCTGTCAATCACCCCGGTGAGCTTCAGCCCGCGCAGGGACGCATCAATGCGCAGCTGTTTTTGCGCGTCGTGATGACGATCGAACAGCGTGATATTTTGCAGGACGCTGGTGTTGAACAGGATGTCCCCCTGGCTTTGCAGGAAGAACAGCTTCTGCGCCTGACGGGGGCTTACCGGCTCGCCATCCACCAGGATTTCGCCGGACTGGGGCGCGATAAGCCCGGTGATCACTTTCAGCAGCGTACTTTTACCGGCCCCGGACTCGCCGACAATCGCCAGTGTTTCCCCCCGGCATAACGCCAGAGACACGTTGCTGAGCACCGGCTTGCCCGGCTCGTAGGCAAACTGCAGCGCACGGTAATCGAGCCGCTGGGTGAAGTGGACGGGCGGTACGAGCGCCCCGGCGTCCTCGTCTTTTTCTGCCTGCGGAAACAGATCGGCAGCGCGCGTATCAATGACGTGCAGCTGGTTCTTCTGCAACACCGAGAAGAAAATCTGGGTGATGTAGGCGGTAAAAATCTGGCGCACAAAGCTGTAGGCGAAGAACTCCCCCAGCGAGATGTGGTTGTCTTTCAGCAGCGGTAAGGCCAGCAGCATGAAAAACACCATCTCCAGGCTGCCAATCAGCTGATACAGGCTGCTCTTGACCTGTTCGTAAACCTTCTGCTTCTGCCTGACGTCAAACAGGGACGCGGCAAAGCCAGCAAACGCCGTCTGGCGCTGGGCGCTTAAGCCCGCCGATTTCAGCGTGGCGAAACCCTGGATAGATTCCAGCAGAAAGTCACTTTGCTCCGCGCTTTTCACCTGCACCTGCTGGGTGTAATAGCGATCGCGAAAAATCGCCCAGACGCTGACCAGGCCCATTAAGGTCACGCCCACGGCGGAGATTGTGGCAAGCAGCGGGCTGATGTAACACATCACCGCCAGCGCAATCACGCCCACGATCCAGTCTGTGCGCAGACTGTTATCCAGCTCGATTTTCTGGGCCGCCGCCATCTGCCAGTTGGCGAAGCGACTGTAGATCTCACCCGGACTGCGTTTTTCAAAGTACGCGAGCGTATTGCTCAGCAGGCTGGCGAACCCCCTGACGCTTTGCATCACCACAAACCGTTTGATAAAGCGCTCGGTGACGCTGCGCACGACAAAGGCCAGCAGGGTTGATACCACAAACGCCAGCAGGTAGTAGAAGTACGGGAAATCGCGTTCACCGCCGGAGGAGAACACATTGTTGATGGCCGAACTGACCATCACCGGCATGATAAACAGCGTCAGCGACACCAGAAACGCCAGCAGCATCAGGCGGTAAATGCCCGGAATCCCCGCTGTCTGTTTCAGGCTCATGCAGTCCAGCGCGCGGAAGCGCCGCGTACGCTTGTGGGCTGCCACGGCGGGCTTTTCGCCGATGGCGTCTTTATCCAGCACCAGCGCATAGCCGCTGATTTCGGAGCGCAGCGCGGCGATGGGTAACAATTGCTCGCCAATCGCCGGGTTCATCACGTACACATAGCTGCCCTGGCGGTAGGCCAGCAGGACATAATGGCTGGCACCGTAGTGCAAAATGGCCGGTAACGGCAGCTCTGCCAGCTCATCCAGGTCGAAAGCCACCGGATACGCCGGAATCCCCAGGTCGGACAGGATGGTGCACAGGGTTGACAGTGCGGTGCCGTGGGCCGACGCCGGATACTGTTCGCGCAGCATGTCCAGCGGCACATCCATTCCCTGGGTTTCCGCCAGCATAGCAATACAGGCCAATGCACATTCATTGGTTTCCGCCTGATAAACGATTTTTGGAATACTATTTTCCATAATTTAACCCCTAAAACGCCCTGTTCTTTTCTCTTGTGATGGCTGTTTAGTCATTAATAAAAAACAGTGAGTGGGAATGCCACAGCATCCAGTCAGTCGAATAATCCCGAATGCTTTGCTCGATAATGCGCGGCATATCATCCTTGAGTTTTCTGGCTGCTAACGGATCGTGCACCTTTATTTTTAATCCGTTATCAAAATAAAGATGATAAAACACCACCTGCGCGGACATCATTCTGGCCAACCGGATAATTCCGCTGTGTAAACTGGCCGGACGATCAAATAAACGGCAAGGTAATTTCTCTGCTTTGTCTTTACTGGCAAACTGGGTGAAGTCCGGCGTAATGTCGGGGAATAAAATAATATTGCGTTTATTCTCCGCCGCCGCCATCACTGAGGTCATTAAGTTTCCGGCAATATTTTTATTATCTTCATGAATCGAACAATAGGTGAGATCTAACCCACCCAGCCGCCGCTCGGCTTCGGAATGCGCATCCGCACTGCGGGAGGTGATCACCGTGGCTTTCCCCGGATAGGCCGCCGCGCCCACCATCGTGGTCAGGATGTCCGAGACCATGTGCAGCGGGGCCAGAAGCACCGGCTGCCCTGCGCGCTGGAGCGGCTCCACCACATCGTTAAGCTGTGCCGAACAGGCCGCCAGCTCGCGCAACAACCGGCGATTCTGTCCGTAGGTCACTGCCTCAATCAGCAACTTTCGCCGCTGGGTCAGCCAGATATAATCAAATTTTTTATTATCCTGCAGCAGACACTGACGGTTAGCTTCCGCCACCGCTGCGCGCCATTTCACATCACGCGGGATTAATTTTAAAAAACGCCTGACGTGGGCAAACGCAAAAATAATACGGTAATGAAAACACCGAAATAATAAACAATGCGCCCTGTAGCCAGCCAGCTGGAACTTATACGCCAGCCACTGACTTCTGGCGGTGAGGTTCCGCCAGAACAGCGCGCACCACAGGGCATAAAATTTCATTATTACTCCGGTGCCTTACCTGTTTCTAAAATAGAGAGCAGTTTGTCAGAGAAGGCCGGGAAATCACGATCCTGAATCGCCATCCATTTTTTCGCGACAATAAAGGTCGGCGTGGCGTTGATATCGTAATACTGCGAAACGCGCGTCATATAATCCAGACGCGCTTTCACGTCGGCAGACTGACTGACTTTGTGATATTCCGCGACGTTAATCTTATTTTTTTCCAGCCACGCGTCACGCTGAGTCGCATCACTTAAATCAATCTTGTCTTTCATCACCGCATCATAGGCGCTCTGGCGATGGGCTTCTTCAATCCCCATGACTTCCAGCGTGGCGAACACCGGGGCATAGCGCGCCAGCCCGGCCTGGCTGTCCAGGCTGAGATGTAAACGCACCAGCTTTTTACCTGGCGGCATCCGTTTTTCCAGCTCGTCTACGTTCTTTTCGTTGATCTCACAATAATGGCAGCCGTAAGAGAAGATCTCGATAATATCGTCGCCGTCGGCAATCGGGCTTTTATCCAGTTTCTCGGTAGAAAGCGAGGTCAGCACCTGCTGTTCTGCACTGCTGGTTTGATTTAACACGAAGATATGGAACCAGGCGGTGGTAATCACTGCTGAAATAACCGCAACAAAGACGGTATAGGCCAGCACGTAAGAAATTCTGTTTTTCATGGCGGGCTTCGATCCTGAATACAACAATAAGGCACATTCAGTATTTATCAGGAAGGCGTTGTATATAATACACAACGCCTTTAAGAATAAATATTACTGAAATTTACTCTTATTTAGTGATAAAGAGCGATATCTTAGCCTGCGTTTCCGCAGTTGATGATAGCGGCTGGGGTGAAAGTTTTCGTCACCACACCATTTTTATCGGTACAGGTTTTTACTGCGTTACATACCGTGGCGTCGCCCACCAGGTTCAGCTCAAAGCTGTTTACACACGTTGTTGTTCCACCGACAACTGAGCTTGCTTCAGACATATTGATTTTTTTCATCTGTGATTTCCTTATTTTATTATTACGATTAAGTAATATGAGCATGATATCAGATGGCATATTTCATGATATGCCATGCCAGGGTGATCGAGGGAATTGCCTCCCTGGCATACCGTAATGATCGTCTTACATAAACATGTTACAGAACGTCATTATCGGACACGGCGCATTCTAGTGGCGGTTTTTTAATTAGGCAATACACTTAAAACGCCGCATGTTAATTAAAAAGAGTTATTGTGTTATTAAGGCCATCAGATCTTTCTTATATAAGAGACTGCCTTATTCCGAAGGCTGACTTTATTTCCCTTTCTGACACCGATTTTATTTTTATCTTCGCGGGATATTTCTGAGAAAAAAACAGGCTGAATGGATCGTAAATAAAGATTTTTTTTTAAAATTTTTTTGATGTGGGTGGAGATGGAGTGGGTTTTGGGTGAGTGAGGGGCGCACTGGGCATGTCGCACAGAACGAAAAGCCAGGGAAAAGCGCTGGTCGCGTGAAGGAGATGAGGCGTTAACGCTCAGGGCTGTGTTCACGAGCAAAACCCCTCCCTGTCTCATGGGTTGCGTTCTGCGCGGACCTAGGTGATCCGCTCAGGGTGGACAGGCTGCAAGCGTTACCTTGAGGCACGGCGTTTATTTTCAGTAAACCTGTGGCTGGCAGCCATGTCTGAACACAGGACAGGCTGGTTAACTGGCTTATGCTGAGGAGCGTGTGCCAAACTTTAGGTTGGGTGGCCCTGTGGATGCTCTGCTGCGCAGGTATCGGGCCATGCCTCATAAAATCTCTGCGCATCCTTCTCGCTCTAATTGTATAATAGACCGCCTATTGGTGATGAAGGTGTTAATCGATATGAAAGTAAGCGAAGTATTGAAAGCATCGACAACAGATGATCTCAGAAAATTTGGCTCCTACTTCGAGCTTAAGAACAGTTTTGAACAAGAACTGAATAATAAGCTCGAGGTTAATGGCTGGGATTCCTTCTTCATTAAAATTAAAAAGCTTAAGAACATTGTCTCTTCAAACAAAGAGGCATTAGAGTCTGCCTATAATAAAGAAGACTTTAAGCAATCAAAACAAGAAGTGTCGGACATTCTGACAATCAATGTCAAAGCCAAAAGCTGGACTGAACTGAAGCAAAAAGTTGATTCATTCATTTTTGTTTTTTGTTCAAGCGTTTTTGATCCTTACACGCATTACGAGCAAACAAAATTAAAAAAATTCAAAGGTAGCTCAAAGCTGGAAGGTATCGACATTGATATTTCAAATGGAAAACCATCGCTGGAAAGTGTCCTGAAAAAATACAGGAGGTAATGCTTATGGATAAGTATGATGCCGCTAATGACCATTACTGCTATCCGGGTAGCGCTGTATTAAAAAACAAGCTCAATATCGAAGAGACCGATGTGCTTGAAAAGGCTGAAAGAGAGATCACTGCGATAACAGTGAACGACATCGTGTTCAGCCAGCCACCCTACAACCTGGCTTATATGTGCCAGCTTCACAGACAGCTATTTCTGTAAACGCAGCACACATCCTTCAATGACGCGTCTTTATGACAGGGAAATGTGTAGGTTCTGGTTACGCGACAGAAAACGCCCCCTTCCCTGACACCGGCTCAAATCGCGTGTTTTAACAGCCTGCCCTACCTCAACCACGCATGAAACTGCCTTGAACTACCTGGATTTTCATATGCCTGTGAGATGGCGAAGAGGGAAGCTGGATACAGGTCGAAAATCGATGAACTTCTCTGAAATGAGCGAGATCATTCTGCGTGCCTTTTCGCAGTTTTCTCTTTTCACGCTCGATGCGTTCCCGCCTCCCTGATTAAATCATCAGGTAATTTAGCGCGATACGAATGTGGGGCAACACATCCGCATCGCTGATCACAATCACTATTGAAGAAGGAATAGTAATCATGACTGCCATCGATTGTATTTCAGGCCACCACGAAGCTAAAGAGACAAACTACACCCAGCGCTATGCGACCGTGGGTTATGTGACCCGCACTCCAGATTACCGCCGCATTCCGGCGATTACGCTTAAAGGCTGTTGGTTGAAAACAGCGGGTTTTCCCATTGGTGTGCAACTGGATGTGAAAGTGACCTGGGGCCGGATCATTATCAGCTTTAAGCCCAGGGACGTGATCAACGGGACGCGGGTGAGATCGATTGAAGAACTGGCGTCACTGCCTGTGCATATGAGAAAACGGGTGATGAAGGCGATTGGGTTGACTGACTGGTAAGGATTGATGGGCTTGCCCCTGCGGAGGTGGGGGCGAGTGGGGTTTGTTATGTTGTAAGCAGATGCAGGGTTGCTATGACGAAAGCCGATTTAGCGAAGATGGGCGCTGCCCGTGTAAAACGCATGATTGATCGCGAGGGCAAGCCCTGCGCCATTGAAAAAGAGCCGGTAAGCGCGGTGGAATATGCTTTCTACCGCGATGTCGCTCCCCTTCTCGGCCAGCATGGCGTACTGACGCCCGCTGTGAAGTCAGCCTGCCCCGAACAACGAAAGCTCATACTTGAATATATCCCTCAGCCTATCCAACAGGACGCTGTTACTGGCAATGATTTCCTGTCCGTTCTGGCGCGATTACATTCTGTTCCATCTGATTCCTCATGGACGTTTAGCAAACATCAGTGGACCGAAGCAGCGCTGGAAGAGTGCCTGATTCTTCTGTGCCTGCCGGTTCAAACAGAACGGCGTTTTCGGGCAATGCAGGCGCACAGCAATGTGCTTTTTGAACCGCACTGTGTGATATCCGGTGATACCAATGCAGGCAACTGGGGAAAGAGAGAGAATGGCGAGCTGGTGCTGTTTGACTGGGAGCGGTTTGGGCTGGGTAGCCCGGCGACAGATTTAGCGCCTTTGGTGAAAGGCATGGGCTTAGAAGAAGAGTATCGGGCGATAGCGCAACGCTATTGTCAGTTTATGGGCAGATTCGATGCTGATGTGCTGGCGAAAGAAATGGCGATTGCCAAAGCGTGGATTGTGAATGAGGTGGTGCTGATATTGGGTGAGAGAAGGAAGCCGGAATTGGAGCAGTATTTGGCATGGTACAGGAAGGTGCTGCCTGAGTGGCTGGAAAGCTTAAGATTAACGATTAACCCAAGGTTACTTTAATGGAACTCCTCAAAAATGGGGTAAACAGAGTTTCTAAAACATATAACGCTGTACCCGAAATTGTATGAGGAAATATGAGAAGCACTATTAACAGGTATAGTTAATTTCTTTTCATTAAATTTAGCGAGAAGGCGTTGCTATGCGCGGCGGGGTGCATCTAAAAGCTAACAAAGCTTTCTCACGTAACAACGAGAATCGTATGGGCACCGGATAAGCATTACCTGGCGTTCACGTCAAGAAAGCGAATCACTTACCTTTTGTCTTAATAAGCTCAGGAAATTGGCTGGCGTGGTATCCCATAATTGGGCCGAAAATTCATTGCCATAACGGCGTTCAAAATCCTCTTCGAAGTTGTCACATTGCTGGATAAACTGATCAATATCCCCTATCAAGCCATGTCGTGTAGCGGGCGGTGTATCTGCAATCCATGCGTCTATTTGCGCATCAACGCTCTCACCACTTCCAAACAAATCATAATCTTGCCCAAAATAGACTGCAATCAGGCTGTCCAGAACATGTACATTAATATTTTTCATAATTAGACCATTGGATAAGCGGTAAGGATGAAATAAGGTTTACCGTGCCAATATTCAAATTTAAGCACTATACGAACCTTATAACAGGCTTTTGCTTCAGTGGACCCTCTGGACACTGAAATTCCAGTCTGTCTGGCAAAGCTTCCATCCAGCACTCTTGTTCCTTTTGTTCCTGGTGGTATGTTTTTCACCCAAGTTGAAATCATATTTTTGTTATCTCTTAATATTTTAGAGATAAGAACCTCAGCATCAAGCGTGCTTTTGAAACTGCTCGAGGAGGTTAAACGTGGTGATTTCTCAAGCCTTTCAAGCAACTCTTCCGCCGTTTTGCCGACATGTCTTTCAATCGCGTGGCCAGCGGCATTATTTCCAAGAGGTGACTCATGCTCAGCAAGCTTGATGCGGCCGCTACGTATTGCGATTACACGCTGAGCGCCTATGGCAAATGAAAAGGCCAGGGGGATAGCCAAATCAACCGTAAAGCCCACCTTCATTGCTGTGTTTTTATCAGCACCAAGATTTTGGGCCAATGATACTGCTGCGTTATAGGTATCAGTATTTGTGCTTCTACCGGTCCAGATCTGTCGGGTTGAGGCTTGCACAGTATCAAGTCCGTGAGTACCCACAACGACGCATCCGGCTTTAGTTAACATAGTAGGTTCAGGAACAACGCACATTGCACCTGCACCAAAAAGCTCGACAATACCACCTGCAAGCCCTAAACCGCCATATAGCCGATTACTTAGCGTTTCCCCTTCACTGACGCTTTTATCAGACAATAATGCTGCCATCTGTACTGGGGAGAGGACTAGTCTTACGCCGTCTTCATTATCCAAAGCTCAAACCTCTTTAATGGTTTTCAACAGGGCTGCGTTCCATTATATCGATTTCGGTGTATAGTGAAAGTTAATAGTCATTCCTCCATTTAATGATTACTAATAGCTGAAGTGCACCAAGGTGGTTTTTTCTTCTAAAAATAGAAAATGTTATACTGTGCAGCTAAAATTTTAATATAAACTCGCGAGCAATTAATCACCGAGTATCAAATCTTTAACTTCTGGAAGAAACTAAATAATTATTAAAATCACTGCCAGTTTAATAACTCTTTGCTAAAAAATTTAAAAAGATATTATTTCCCTTTACTTCTAAGTATGGCTCATCCATGGACACAGGAGAATGTAAGAGCCGGTATATTCCTAACTCTAAATTTTTTAATTTATCTTACCCCTATGATTTTCATCTGCCATACCATACTTGTCCGTAAGCAACTCACTTCAATTTTCCTTACTACATTTCACCTGCAACTCATCTAGGATTCTAGGCGAGACTACCTAAGTAATAAATAGTCATGCATGTCTTATAAGTTTAAAAATAGATAGAATCTCTGTTGTGAATCTCCACCTTCATGAATTAAGAAAATTTAAGCTACGCATAAAATAATCTAAAACAATAATACATTAAGACATTAAGACATTAAGACATTAAGACATTAAGACATTAAGACATTAAGACATTAAGACATTAAGACATTAAGACATTAAGACATTAAGACATTAAGA
>NZ_VIVB01000002.1:0-186242 GCF_007828605.1 Pantoea sp. SJZ147 | reverse complement strand
GACATCGCCGAATAAGTACGAGAGTAATGATTTATACTTTTAAATGCTTTGTTGAATAATACATAGGCAATTCCCTGATTCTATCTTTTAAAAAAGGAATGTTGTTTTTTAGAAAATACTCCCCCCTGTGAGTAACACCGTCCGAAATACAAATAAAGTGGAAAAAGACGCACAAGATGCTGGTCAAAAATAGTGTCATACTTTAGAGCGATTGCTAGTTGAGCTGTTACAATATTCATAACGTACATATTGCGGTTGATCTCTGTCGTATAACTGCCATAAGCATTATCGCATAGCCCACCTGGAATACTGGGATTCTCTCCAATTCCAAGTAATTTGTACCCTTGCGGAATATCTTTTACTACATTTTCAATTAATTCTGTTCTACTACCGATGGGTAACCGTAGAGATTGTTTCTGAGGCAAAAACAATCCTGCATTTACAGCGCTCAAAGCCTTGCCTTGGATCAATGCATTGCTAGGCTGAAATTTTATGGTTTCAGAAGGGCGATTACCAGAACGAGGTCTAAGTATCGAGACTTTTAATTTTTCAGCCGGTATATTTGCTGGATTTTCTACCGTTATAGTTAGAAAAAGCTCTGTATCACCAACCCAATTTGCCAATTCTACATTAACTACCGATAACTCTGTAGGGTTTGTCGCTATCAAATATCTTTCTTGATAAATCAAAAAGTTATCTCGGTTATTTTCATGAGGGGCTGGCTTGGGTGAAAAATTATAATTATTGACCTGCGTACCAATACTCTGCACATTGTTCTGGTAATCTCCCATGTATTTAATTGAGAAGCTATATTGATTACCACTACCAGTATTGTTGTTAAAAACCCCTTTCGAACCATTATTTGACTGTGTAGTAATTGATTGACCTCCTCCAAAAACCACACAACTACAACCTGAAACTAAAAAACAAAAAAACGTTCTAAAAAAAACTTTTTTATTTACCTTCATTATTGATCTGAACTCCCGAACCAGAATTGACATTAAAAACACCTCCACTACCATTATTGTGTTGGTTAAGTACTTGGTTAGGTGGCCTTGCGTAGCTATTGATAATCACAACTGCAATAATACCAATCACCAGGATGGAAACAGATAGCTTTACCTTAAGATATGCTGGAGCATATTTAAAAATTAGTAAAATTACTAAGGAACAGATTAGCGCTACAACGCCATAAGGAGAGTCCGAATGTCTGGCTAGCTCATCAAAAAAACGCATAAGTGTCCTATCGTTAAACTTATACAAAAATAACTATTTTTTTAAAATATTAGCCTGGCAAGAATGCCAAGCTCCAAAAGCAGGTAGTATAACTCTTATCATTGAGTGTCAAAAGAGACAACGTAAATCAATAAGTACCAGTTGTAATAGCAGGCTTCAGAGATACCGGCTTCACGGCAGACATCCTTCACAGTTAGCCCGGCTTCGACGGACTTCAGAACAGCGATGATCTGGTGCTCAGTAAATCGGATCTTACGCATAGCGATCTTCTCAGGGGACATAATCAGGATGCCGCAAGATCTCTAAAAGTGAATGGTTCGTTTAAGAGGGATACTTACAAAAATTTAAAGATTGGCATATCTATCCGTTAAATATTATAAAAGTTATTTTTTTGTTATTTTGGGTCCAAAATACAAAACATTGATACTTTTATCTTGGTGTTTCAAGGGATAATTGAAATGCATTCTAAATACTCTATAGCTTATTTTACCATGCCAAGAGCATAAAACATCCTCACCATCAAGAACGAAAGTCATCTCTTTACAAAATTGTTCTTTATTACTCGCTGACTCATCTGTAAAAAGAGCTCGCCCACCAGTAAAATAGGTTTTTAAAATACCATTAGTTTTTTCCGAGTATGAACCGTCCTCATTTCTACTGGCTACATATTCATTTAATATTGAAGTTAGGAAAATCCCTCTCTCACACGCAATGCTATTAAAAGGGTGTTTCTTAAGTACACCTTTTACATCATCAGAAAACTTAACATAAGAATAATTTTCCGCGACATATTGAAGGAATTTATCCCACGAATCTGGATACGAGCCCAAGCAGGCATCATCCACTTCATATTGTTTAGCTATACATTCTAACGCTGTAAGGTCCCAAAAATTCTCTATTTCAACATTAGATATTTCATCATTAAAAAAATACGAAATTTTTAGTGGTGAATGAGAATAACTCGGGGTTGCGGAATCAAAACTGTAAGTTTTCACCATAGAATTAAAATATGCTAAATCTGTAGCATACGCTAATGAAGTTCCTGAAATGTCATTTCCATCCATTTCATAAATAAAGTCACCTTCTAATTCAAAACTATCAGGTTCGATAAATGGCCCTTGGCGATCTAACCATAAAATTACTTTTCTTATAAAATCCCTATCCCCGGTCGAATTAACGGCTTCTCTAAAGGATTTTTCTCCAGATACTTTAAGTTCCGGAAGACCGCGAGGAAAATAAAAAATCTTAAAAAAATTTATATAGCGTTCTTTTAATGAAATAATATCTTTAAAGTGAATAATGAATGATTCAGATGAATTAAATTGGCCCGTAAGAGATAATTCATTAAGGAAAAATTTCATAAAATCACCATCCAATTAATTTGCCTAAGTCTTTATCTGATTGGTCAAAAAAACCTTCAGGCCATTCACTTAGACTTCCATTTTTATCTATTTGAGGAGATAATATTTTTGTTTCTTGTTGGTTGTTTTTTGCAAAAAAATGAATGCCAACTGATCCAGAAGAAATAATATTTTCATTTACAGCAATCCTCACTCCGTTAAGTATATGATCACTATGTGTTTCTACTATAACTTTGACACCTGAATTGGCAATTGTTGCTAAAAACTTTCCAATACGTGATTGTCCTAAAGGATGCAAATGTGCCTCAGGGCTATCAATCACTAATATTTGATTTTCTTTTGCTAGTAATCCAGCCACAATAATAGGAAAAACATATGACAATCCGTAACCTATGTTTGCAGGTCTTCTCCATTCACTTATTCCATTGTTTCTAAAAAATAATTGCACTAGAGACGCTTTGTCGATACTCTTCGTATCTGCTTCAGCATTAGGTAATATAAATGTTAACCACGCATTAACCTGTCTTCTTAAGGTCAAAGCTGAGTCCGATTCATGGCATCGTTTGGCTATAATCTCTTCATCTTTGTTTTGCTCCATTAACCATGCGGCATATTCTCCTTGCACTCCAACATTAGTATTGGAGTATTTAAAATCCGAAGGTATTGGGTAAACATCAACGGCACCAATTCTGCAGGCACTCAAATACGTCAGATTCTCAAAATAAATTTTACTTTTATTAGTTTCTATAGGAAATAGTTCTTTGATTTTCTCATCTTTTTTTAAAAAGCTGAAATCCTTATCTCTGTAATTCATCTCAGAAAGTTTCAGTACTGGATAGTCTCTTTTTTTTGGATATTCAAATCCCCATTCAATATGGCAATCCGAAAACTCAAAAGAAAATATTATCTTGGCTTCTTGCTCTTCTTTGTCATCATTTCCTTCATGGAAAACATCACTCGGAGAGCCTAAATTTACTAAAGGCCCGTTCAATAAAATTTCCGGACTATTATCCCCGTATTTTATTGCTTGAGCCATTAACAGAATTGATTGTATTAATGTGGATTTACCTGCTGCATTAAAGCCAGTTAGCAAAGTTAAGTTAGATATAGATAAAGAAACCTCATCAAAACATTTGAATCCATTAACTTGCAGGGATTTCATTTTTAATCCTCCATAAGACTCTTTTTGCTAAATCAAAACGTGTAATAACTTTATTTTTACTATTAGTACCAATAGTAATTGCGTCATCAAATCGATAATCGCCTAATATTAGCTTCGTGAATTCTTTCACAATTAGTTCTTTGTTCTTGAGAACAAAATCAATTTCGACCTCAGAAAAAATGACTGAGAACACGTCGAATAAAGAGATATTAATTACAGACCTATTAACAGCTAAGCCATCATTAACTAACGATTTTCTAAATGAATGCTGTTGGAAGAGAGCATAATTATTTTTTAAAGCATTTATAAAGACATCTTTCAGTTTTTTCAACTCTAAAGAATCCATCTGATTAATTAACAATAATGCTTTAGCTAAAAATCCGTCCATATCCCCATTGTATGTTTCATAACCAAGAAGGTAAAAGGCATAAAATCTATTAATAACCTCCCGATCACGCATTGTTTTTGAATCTAATCCTTTTCCAGTTACTCTGGCAAACTCTTCACTCAAAGCCATCTCTTTTAGCAGGTTAGTTCCCGGCCCACTGAAAAGACAGTTGCGCATTTGTTGGCGACTTATAGGCTCGCCCCCATTTACACGTTCAAAAATATCTAGCTTTGCCCTTTCCGGCGCTTTCTCATCTAAGATATAAAAAATGAGTTGAGTATCTTCTATTCTTTCTTGTAATTTAACGGAGAGTTCGCTGAATTTTTTACCCAAAAACGATGCGTGTTCATTTAATCCATTTGCATTTGAGTAACTCAAAGAAAACTTATCATTCAAATAATTTTTAAATGTAGTTAATCTCTGTAAGCCATCTACTACAATAATTTTACCGTCTTTATCTTCGGCAACATAAAAAACAGGTAGCGGAATTCGCATTAAACAAGATTCAATTAACTTTGACTGTTTCTCTTCTGACCACACAAAATCTCTCTGAAAATCTGGATCAAGTTTATATCTATTATTTTCTATACGTTTTATGACCTCAGAAATAGTTCTTGTTTCGTTTCTTACTAAAACGGTATTTAAAGGATAATCTCCTCCCCAACCAATACTTTTAGAATTTTCTCCGCTCTCATCTTCATATCCTTCTACAATATCATATGATTCTTTGTCGAAGAGATATAATAACTCGGATGCATTTTTAACTACATCCAACCTAAAATTAGGGTATAATTCTAAAATTGCATTAATTAGAGATCCAGTATTTTCTCTCTTACCTTCATGTACAAGCTGTACAGAATTATTCCTAGAACTATTTAATCCTATGACAGGATAATTGCTAAATTTTTTATAAAGTTCTGGACTATCGTCTAAAAACCTAACTTTATCATAGCTTTCTGGAAAAACGGATAATACTCTAAGGGTAAAAGTGCACTCTGACTGAAAATCATGCCAACCTTGTATCTTTTCCACTTTAGAAATTGCACGGATGCCTTTAACCCATACCGTTGGGATTCCTTTATTATTGTCTGATCCAAGGTAAATGAAAGAATATATACTTACATTATTTTCGAATGAAGTAATTATTTTTTCCTCTACTTGCCGACATCTAAACAAGAATGAAAAAGGTTCTTCTAAACCACTTTTAATACTATCAATTTTTTCAATGTCAGATACGCTATCTTTACCTAATCTAATAACTAAAAATTCCATACTCACTCCTGCGTTGAATCAACTGCTATTTAAGCGACATTTTTCTTTTTACTTAGTTTCATCAATGCCTCATATAAAGGAGGGAATAGTTTCCTATTTTGACTATCAACACGTCTTAAGATACCTTCCGCTGCATTCGGGCTTATAAAGTATCTATCATCAATGTTTATTTTTTCAATAACTGATATTAATTTTTCTAATTTTGGTTTAGAAGGAGCATCGGGGACTTTGAAGTCATAACAAACGTCTCCAAACGCAACACCACCAGATAACCATCGAAGTTTTTTGTTATTATCTAATGTGTCAAAATGTAACTTTGATAATACCTGCGTTCTTGCATCGTCAGGTAATATATCAGGGTAATCAAGCATCATACTTTCGACATTTGAATTCGTGTTAATATAGTTGGTATTGCTATCTTTTAATACTTTATGTAACCTTTTTGCGATCCACTCAACAACCGGAACAGCAACAGCATTACCTAGAGCATGATATCGCTCACTATCAATATCTTCTGATTTTGCCGAAGAATAAAGGGGTAATGTCCAATTAAGGGGAAAGCCTTGAACGCCCTCACATTCCTTGGGAGTCATTCTTCGAACGGCTGAATCATAAGAAACATAAGTCCGACTCCAGTCAGTTCCTGTATGTCTCCCTGATGTTGCAGCAAGACAATATGCTACATCAGCTACTTTAGCTCCACTATGAATACAATGGCTAATATTGAGAAAGCCTTCTCGTATATTTTTAACATGTTTCCCTTTTTCTTTCTCATATAAAGAAGCTAGAGATATAGAACCATTCAATGCAGCACAAATAAAAACACGAGGCCTTGATTGTGGCGCACCAAAAAATCGGCTGTTCATAACGCGCCAAGATACTATGTAACCTAAAGAAGTTAATCGTTCTAATATTACCCGAAAATCCTGCCCATTATGGGATGTTAACAATCCGGTAACATTTTCTAATAAGACTACAGGAGGTTTTTTCGCTTCAATTAGGCTAATGAAAGGGAAAAAAAGACCAGAATTTTTGCCCTTTAGACCTAATCTCCCTTTAGCCCCTCTAGCAACAGATACATCTTGGCAAGGAAAACCACCGCACCATACTGTAGCCTCAGGCACATCATCTACATTGAGTGATTGAATATCTTCAAAGCGAGGCACAGTAGGCCAGTGCTCTTCTAGTATACGCAGGCAAAACTTGTTAAGTTCGCACTGGAAAGTGGTTGCAAAACCAGCGTTTTCAAACGCAAGATCAAAACCTCCGATCCCCGCAAAGAAGGAGTTCATTGTAAACTTTTTTTTCTTCATTTTCAGAGTCATAATCTACTGAAACCGGTTAAATGTTGATGATGATAACACCATTTTCATGGCACAACCATTCGTCTGTATAAAAAAACAGTATAAGGTAATCTAGTCGAAGATGCCTTATGCAATATACCCAATGGAATCACTTTTTTTTAATTAAACTCATTAAATTCATATACTTTTACAAATTTAGTGAATTTCTAGTTGAAATTTCTATATGCATCGCCCTTTTATGTTGATGCATAGTTTTAATTGTACGATGTTTTCGATGACCGATTCAGCACTTGATGCTTAAACATGGCACGAACATGGCACGCTGCGACGTCCCTTCACGATAACTCCTTTACAATCGATATACTGCATACCATTGCAAGTTATACAATCCAAGAAACATCTCTTTTTCATCATAACTGTAAAAAGAAAAGCTTTAGTAGTATCACCATGGCTTTCCAGCTTAGAGCAACAGCATAATGCGCATGCATTTTAAAACAATGTCAACGTTCTTCACTTTCAAAAACTCAAATCACGCTGATACAACTTACGCAGGCTCCTGTACTGGTTTTTGATCATATTCGAACTATACTTAATAAAAGCTTATGACAATTATAAATTTTATCTCCACCATCAAAATTATGAACTCTTAGCCATCGATCAGATCTAGCATTTTTAGTATCAGTTATGTGGTTTGAGCCAATGTAGTGATGTTCTTGTAATTGATATCGTGCCGGCCATGTTTAAATCTAAATTCTCTTAAAATAACATTTTTTTTAGAATAAAAACTATGGCATAAAATCTATTTCATTGAAAAAATATAGTTTTTCATCTACTGTTAGAATAAAGGTAATTGTAATTTTATATTTAGCCTCGCCATAATCTACTCAAATATCATAAAAAAAGCATACTAAGACATTAAGAAAATATTTGAAATATTTTATAATTACATACACCTGCGTATTAATAGCCCTGCATAAAGGTAAAATCCGGGCCACTCAGCCCTCCCTTCTTTTACGTACTTTAGGGAGTAACATATCTCTATAAAACTTTGAAAATGATATATTTGCGTCCTGTCTCGAACAAGCCACTTCTGTTGACATATTATATAATATTGAATACGTCATCCTATAACAACCGAAACAATATAACACCCTAACATATTGATATTTTTCTTTTTTTTAACTTTTTATGGGCAGGATTACAATCTTAATCTCAAGATCATCACTTACTATAATAAACAATTATTATATTTATGTACATTCCAAGTGAAATTATACCACACATTTTTGCTCTATCATTTCTTATTAATGATATTTGATATATTTGGAGTGAGAGAAGGTCAGAATAGTTTATACTGTATACCTAGGCATACACAAATTAATATAAATTATATAATTGCTTGGTGCCGAAGGCCGGACTCGAACCGGCACATCTTTCGATGGTTGATTTTGAATCAACTGCGTCTACCGATTTCGCCACTTCGGCACTGAAGAGGATGCGGATAACGCTGGGGATTATACCGTTACGTGCCCAGCACGCAACCCAATTCCGCTGTGTTGTGCGCTAAGCGGCGAAAAAACACACGGAACCCGGCAAACCCGCCCTTTCCCGCTGCCAGAATCCTCCCAAACCGCCTTCCCCTCATCATTCCGTCGGAACTTTCTCATCCGCACCGCCTCTTAACAGCATGAAGCATAAAACTAAACCGAGGTCGAAATGAAAAAGCGCCATATCCTCTGCGCCCTGGCAGCCCTGCTGCTGGCGGGCAATGCGTCAGCGGCAAGCTGGCAGGATCAACTCAGCAGCGCCGCCAACCAGCTGAGCCAGCAAAATAACGGTGCATCCGGTCAGCAGAACGGCGGACTGTCGATGTCCTCCATTACCAGCCTGCTGAACAGCAATGACAAAGCCATGAGCGCCAACAGCATGACCAATGCCGCCGGCGTCATGCAGTACTGCGTGGAGCACAACGTGGTGAAAAATAACGTGCAGTCGGTGAAGGACCAGGTGCTGAGCAAGCTTGGCCTGGATACCACCGCCGCACAGCAGCAGAAACCGGATTACACCCAGGGCGTGGCCGGGCTGCTGAACACCGGCAATGGCCAGCAGCTGAACCTGCAAAGCCTCAGCAACTCCCCGATGGGCGAGAAGCTGAAAACCAAAGCCTGTGACGTGGTGCTGAAACAGGGTAAAAACTTTATCTCCTGACCGCCACCTGCCAGCCCTGTGCTGGCAGGTCAATCGCCTCTTCCGGCACGTCATTCTCCCCGCGCATTCCCGCCCTGTTTACCGCATGCATCACCCTGAATCCCAACACCTTTAGCCATAAGTTTCCCTTCTTAATGCGTTGAGCGTTATAGTGATGTTTTGATTTGAACAGGACAGCACGCATGAAAGGTATCAACATCGCCATTTACTTCGATCCAGACCTGATCACAGCCTGCGTTAATGCGTCAGAAGGGAGCTTCGTCAATAAAAAGTTCGAGTACGACGACGGGGTGATCGAAGAGATCTACCAGTGGCTCGAACAGTACGATCCTAACCGCACGCATATCTGTTTGATCGAAAACGAAAGCGCCGAACTGCTGGCCGACGAACTGGTGGATCAGGGCTATCACGTCCACCAGATTACCAGCCACCAAATGCTGACCTGGTTCGCAACCGAACCGCCCTCTTCGCCCGACGGCACGCCGATGCGCGCTATGCTGCGTTATCTGGAGCAGGAACATCCGCGCGAATATGAATCCCGCACGCCGCAGACCGAAGCCCTGATGGAGATGTTCGACGAGCTGGATGCGTTGGAGATGGTGGAAGACAGCGAAGACGAAGACAACCTGCCCGCCGACCTGCTGCGCAGCATGAAAAAACACAAGATCAGCGCCAGCGATGCCGCACAGCGCCTGATCCCGGACGTGAATGAACGTATCCGCGAGCACCTGATGCAGTACCCGGAGCTGATGACGCCGGAGATCCTGCAAGACTTCTTCCCGGAACTGCTGGAAGCGCTGGAACGTCCGAAACATTAAGCGGGTTAAGGTATGCTGGAGTTAATCAAAGCGATCGGGTTGGGCTTAGTGGTGATATTGCCGCTCGCCAACCCGCTCACCACCGTGGCGCTGTTTTTGGGCCTGGCCGGTGAGATGAGTTTTCAGGAGCGCAACCGTCAGGCGCTGCAGGCGAGCATCTATGTGTTCGCCATCATGATGGTAGCCTGGTACGCGGGCAGTGCGGTGTTGCACACCTTCGGCATCTCCATTCCGGGGCTGCGCATCGCGGGCGGGCTGATCGTGGCCTTTATTGGTTTTCGGATGCTGTTTCCGGCGAAGCCGGTGGGCCACTCAGTTGAAGCCAAACACAAGCACGATGAGCTGGAAACCGCGCAGGAACCGGTGAACATCGCCTTTGTCCCGCTGGCGATGCCCAGCACAGCCGGGCCAGGGACGATCGCGATGATCATCTCATCGGCCTCCACGGTGCGCAGCGGGGTGGATTTTCCCGCCTGGGTACTCAACGTGGCCCCGGTGCTGACCTTCCTGGTGGTGAGCGTGATTTTATGGATTTCCCTGCGCAGTTCGGGGGCGATCATGCGGCTGGTGGGCAAAGGCGGCATTGAGGCGATCTCGCGCCTGATGGGCTTTCTGCTGGTGTGCATGGGCGTGCAGTTCATTATCAACGGCGTGCTGGAAGTCATTCACACCTTCCACTGACGGCCTGAGCCGCCCGCCGTTGGGCGGCCTATCACCTAAGACAAATCGGCTAAGACGAAACTGGCATAGCTCAGAACAAACCGGCATTTTGACCTGCTCTGGCGCGGGTTAAAGTAGGGTTATCAATCATTAAGGATAACCGCTATGCGCAAACCGCTGCTCCTGCTTACCGCCCTTGCTCTCTCCTCTGCCGCCCACGCGGCGACGCCGAAAGATACCTTCGTGGTCGCCGTGCCGCTGGACGGCATTATCAGTTTCGATCCGGCGGAAAGCTTTGAAACCGTCAGCACCGGCAGCCTGCGCAATATCTATCAGACCTTACTGCAGCCGGACAATCAGGACCCGCAAAAACTGTCCCCACTGGCAGCGCTACGCTGGCAGCCGGGCAAAACCCCGCACAGCCTGGTGTTTGACCTGAACCCGCAGGCGCGCTTTGCCAGCGGCAATTCGTTGACGGCGCAGAATGTGGTGTTCTCTTTAACCCGCGCGGTGAAGCTGAACAAAGCGCCCTCGTTTATCCTTGGGGAATTTGGCTGGACGCCGGAAAATATCGACCAGCAGTTTACCGTTATTAACGACCATCAGGTGGAGCTGCGCTGGCCGGCAGAGATCGGTCAGGATCTGGCCCTGCATCTGCTGACCGCGTCCGTCTCCTCCATCGTTGACAGCAAGCTGGCGCAGTCGCATGCCGCCAACAACGACTTCGGCAATGGCTGGCTGAAAACCCACTCTGCGGGCAGCGCGGCCTATGCGATCAAACAGTTTGTGCCCCTGCAGGCGCTGGTGCTGGAGGCCAATCCCAACAGCACACAGAAATCGCACCTGAAACGGGTACTGCTGAAAGGCGTGGCCGATCCGGGCACCCGTCGGCTGTTGATCCAGCAGGGCGATGTGGATGCGGCGTACCAGTTGGGGCCGGATCAGCTTGCCTCGCTGAAAAGCGATCCCAACGTGCACATCGCCGCCTTTCCCTCCAGCCTGATCTACTACCTGGGTTTTAATACCAAAAGCCCGCAGCAGCCTGCGCTGGGTAATCCGGCCTTATGGCAGGCGGCACGCTGGCTGGTGGACTACGACAGCCTGGCGAATCAGTTGCTGAAAGGGCAATATCGCGTGCACCAGAGCTTCCTGCCGCAGGGTTTTGACGGCGCGCTGGAGACCACACCGTTCCACTACGATGTCGAAAAAGCCAAAGCGATTTTAGCCAAAGGCGGCATTAAACCCGGCGCGCATATCGCGCTGTCGGTGGTGAATCAGCCGCCTTATATCGATATCGCCCAGGCGCTGCAGTCGAGCTTTGCCAAAGCGGATGTGAATCTGGATATCCAGCCGGTGGCGGAATCAGAGCTGTGGAGCAAAATGCGCAGCCGCAACTTCGAATCCATCTTTACCTACTGGGGCGCGGACTACATCGATCCGAACACCAACGCCAGCACCTTCGCCTATAACGTCCCCAACGGCAGCAAAACCCTGGCCTGGCGCGTGGGCTGGGATATTCCCGAACTGAGCGCCCTGACCCGCAAAGCCGCCGGAGAAAGCGATGCCGCACAGCGTCGGGCCGATTATGTGTCCCTGCAACAGCAGTTACAGCAGAACTCCCCTTACGTGGTGATGCTGCAGGGCAAGGTACAGGTGGCACTGCGCAAAAACGTGACGCACGCGCAACAAGGCATTGGCGTCACGCTGCTGAATTTTGAAGAGGTGGAGAAGTAAATCTGAGGGCGGCGGGCAATCCTGCCTGACGCCTTGCCCATTCTCAGGGCTGACGGCGGCGGGCTTTTAAATATCTGCACGCCTTGCAACCCTGCCAGCGGCATTCGTTGTGCGCCTGGGTAAGCATGGCCCAGCGCCTGTTACGGACGCTGGCCGCGCCTTGTGCGGTGCCCTTCTCAGGCGGTCGCCATCGGTAAAAGTCGGTGGCAGCCAGGCCGCCACCTTGCGATTACTTGTGTTTCCAGCTGGTGGACACCGGATTGGTCACGGTGTTCTTTTCCTGCGTGTAAGTGCCGTTCTGCTGGGCTATCGCCTCGCCGGTATCCACAATCGCGTTCTGGATAAACACGTTCTGCTTGTCGCCGCGCACAAAGGTTAACTGGTGGAAGGCAGTTTTATTGCCCCAGTCAGTGGACGGCAGCGAGATAAAGCGCACGGTGAAGGTCTCATCATCGAACTTACCCTGCATCACGTAAACGCCGTAGTGGTTTTCGCCCTGCGAGATGATTTTATAGGTGCCGTTGTCGTAGTAATAAATCTCGGCATCGGGGAAGGGTTTTTTGTCGTACATTTTACGGTAGTGCAGCACCTGCTTGATGGTCGGCTGGCCGAAGCTGACGGTCAGGTTTTTACCATCCGGCGAGGTGGTGAGCCCTTCTGCCTGCGCGGTCACGCCGCTCATTAACATCAACAGACTTGCGGTTGCCGTTGCGATTGCTTTCACGTGATTCTCCTGGTCTGGTTCCATGGATAAGATGCGTCAACGTATTGAGACTGCACACGAAATGTACCCTGGCGTAACTGTTTATCAGAGTGGTAATTTTCACGGTGATTAGTTTTAGGAACAGTCCGATTCGGGGAGCGTTCGCCGAATAACAGGGTAGGATTCAGTACCATTCTGACCTGTGGCGCACGGGGCGTAGTCGGGCATTTTTCACTTACTTATCAGGCAAGCTGCTAAGATCAGGATATGGATAAACAACTCGAACTAAAACGGACGAAACGTCTGGCGCTGTCGCTGCTGCTGCTGGCCGCCGCCACCTTTGTGGTCACCCTGTTTCTGCCGCCCAACTTTTACGTTAGCGGCATCAAAGCCATTGCCGAAGCCGCGATGGTCGGTGCGCTGGCCGACTGGTTTGCGGTGGTCGCGCTGTTTCGGCGCGTGCCGGTGCCCTTTATCGCCCGTCATACGGCGATCATCCCGCGGAATAAAGATCGTATCGGGGAAAATCTTGGCCGCTTCGTGCAGGAAAAGTTTTTAGATACCGATTCGCTGCTGAACCTGATCCGCCGTCACGCTCCTTCTCAGATGTTAGCTTCGTGGCTGAGCGCCCCCGGCAATGCGGATCGGATCGGCCGCCATCTGTTACAGGTAATGCGTGGCTTTCTTGATCTGACAGATGATGCCCGGATTCAGCACTTTATCCGCCGGGCAGTGCACAAGGCGATCGATAAAGTCGATCTCAGTCAGAGCGGCGCGCTAATGCTGGAAAGCCTGACCAAAAACAACCGTCATCAGGAACTGCTGGATGCGGCGGTGGATCAGCTGCTGCGTCTGCTACATAAGCCCAGTACCCGGGAGTTTATCGCCAGCCAGCTGGTGCGCTGGCTGAAGCGCGAGCACCCTATCAAAGCAAAAATGTTGCCAACTGAATGGCTGGGCGAGCACAGCGCAGAGCTGGTGGCCAATGCGGTGGATTCCCTGCTGGACGATGTGGCGCTGGATCAGGGCCATGAGCTGCGTCTGGGTTTTAACCGCGCGGTGGATCGTTTGATTGAGAAACTGAAAAACGATCCCGAGATGACCGAGCGCGCAGAGGTGATCAAAGGCTGGTTAAAAGACGATCCCACGCTCAACCGCTATATCGGTGAACTCTGGGGCGATCTGCGTAACTGGCTGAAAGCCGATCTGAGCAGCGACGATTCAAAAGTGCAGGACAAAGTCCGTCTGGCGGCGCTGTGGCTGGGTGAAACCCTGGCCGCCGATGAAGGGCTGCGCAGCTCCATGAATCAGCATCTGGAAGACGCCGCCCGCAGCGTCGCGCCTGAGTTTGCCGGCTTTCTGACGCGCCATATCAGCGACACCGTGAAAAGCTGGGATGCCCGTGATATGTCCCGGCAGATCGAACTCAACATCGGTAAAGACCTGCAGTTTATCCGCATCAACGGGACGCTGGTGGGTGGCACCATCGGCCTGATTCTCTACCTGCTGTCGCAGATTCCGGCGGTGCTGCCGGTGGTAAAAGGCTGGCTGGCCTGAGTTACAACGGCGCTGTTCCTCTTTTCAACCGCATTGTTAAAGGGAGGTGAATATCACCTCCCTTAGGTGCGGCCTGAACGTGATTTACCTGAACGTCTTCACGATAATTTCAAGCAGTTGCAGTAGCGCAACCATGAGCTTCAGAAATACGCGTGCGATTTCTATCCATCTCATACGCTGACTCCTGTGGTCAGGAGCACTTTCAGCCTGCGTACCTTTCCGCTGCCTGTGACAGGCTGATCAGGTTGATACTGCATGATGTGCCCCAGGAGGTTAAGGCACTGACGGCACCACCCGTTTCAGCCAGGACTTGTCTGTCATGGAATGCCGCTTTCACAACCCGGTGCGGCCTCAGAGCACATCACTATCAACTCGGAAAAGCATAACAAAATAACTTTATAGACAAAGCGTTAAGACCCGTTATTACGAGCGCTGCCGCATAACGGCTAAGGAAGAACGAACAATAAAACCTCACCCACTTGCGCTATAGCGGATTTGTTCGTATATTTCAAAACGTTGATACTGCATGGTGTGCACCGCACTTAACCGTGCTGATGTAAACAAAAAACCTCGCCTCACCAGCGGGGTTTTTTGTTGTCTGTGGCTGGCGCTAAACGGCGGCTACGCCTTATCCAGCGCCGCCTGCGCCACGGCCATAAAGTGTTTCACCCTTTCCAGATCCACATCGTTCCACCACACGCCATCCACCTTGAGCGCGCTGGCCACAATCACGCCCTGGGTGCGGCCCAGAATCTGGCAGACATTGGCTGGCGTCACGCCCGAGCCCACCAGCAGCGGCAAGGCGGTGGCGGCACGAATCTCGTCGATCTCGTCCAGGGTGGCGCTGTCGCCGGTGCGCTGTCCGGTGGCGATCACCGCGTCCGCGTCAAAGAAGTCGACATCGCGCGTCAGTTCCTGGATAGAGCGGTCGGCCACAATCGCATGGCTGCCGTGTTTGACGTGGCTGTCCGCAAACACCCGGATATGTTCGGCGCGCAGCTGGCTGCGATAGCGCAGGGCTTTGGCGGCAGCGCCTTCTATAAAGCCTTCATTGGCGATATAGGCGTTGGCCCACTGATTAACGCGGATAAAATCGGCTCCGCCCGCCAGCGCGGTGGCAAAAGCCGGCAGTGCCGCATTGGCTAATACGTTAATCCCCAATGGCACACCGAAACGTTCACGTACTTTTTCCGTGATGACCGCCATCAGGGCGGACGTTTCCGGGCCAATATCCTCGGGTTTTGAAAACGGAATATCGCCGTGGTTTTCAATGATCAGGCCATGAACGCCGCCGCAAATATAATTTTCCGCATCGCGCAGGGCGCGCTCAATTATCGCCTTGACCGGTTTCCCCCGATATTGTGGCGCACCGGGAAACGGGTCACAGTGAATAACGCCAATCACCGCTTTTGGGCGGGAAAATATCGCTTGTATTGCATCATTTTTTCCTGCTGATATAGCAACCATCTTTTCTTCATCCTGTTCAGGGAAACACTATGCGTGTGTATGTGGCCGGAAATATCACTGTCGATGAAACCTGGTCCATTGCCGATATTCCGCTAAAAGGCGCATCCATTCATGGAAATAAAATGTCGCAGGATATCGGCGGCAAAGGCGCGAATCAGGCCATTCTGTTATCCCGCTGCGGTATTGAAACCCATTTAATTGCCGCAACGGGACAAGACAGTAATGGAATATGGATTCGCCAGCAGCTCACGCAGGAGCCGCTTTATTTAGTGCCGGCTGAACCTGTTCACCCCTTTAGCGATACCTCGCTTATTTTAAACAGCGCGGACGGTGACAACGCCATTATTACCAGTACCAGGGCCGCCGAGGCGCTGAGCCTCGACACGATCGTCAGCCATCTGGCGGCGGCTCGTCCGGGCGATATGCTGCTACAACAGGGCAATTTCTCGCCAGAGAAAACCCATGCGCTGTTCCGGCTGGCGAAATCGCGCGGCCTGATCACCGTGTTTAACCCTTCGCCGGTCCATGCCGGATTTAGTGCCTGCTGGCCGCTGGTGGATATTGCCGTGGTGAATCAGCACGAAGCCCGGCAGTTGCAGCCTGAAGCGGTCAAAACGTTAGTGGTTACTCACGGTAGCGCGGGTGCCTGGCTGATTCAGGGCACCCAGCGTACGTTTTGCCCGGCCCAGCCCGTTCAGGCGCTGGATACCACCGGCGCAGGCGATACCTTTCTTGCGGTGATGCTGGCGTCGGCGCTCATCCGTCAGGTTCAGACAGATAAGTTAGCGCTTACTCATGCCAGCCAGGCCGCCGCCATAACGGTGAGTCGCCGTGGCACGCTAAGCGCCTTCCCCTCCGTCCACGAACTCGCCGCGCTGCTGCGTGCAGGCGGCGAGTAAGCAGTTACTTAAACATCGCGCGATAGCTGTCCACGTTGGCTTTGGTCACGACCGTGGCCGGTACCAGAATGGTTTTGGGTACGCTTTTACCTGCGGTAATCTGGTTCAGCGCCTTCACGGCTTCTTCCCCCATTTTTTTCGGGTCCTGCTGCAACACCGCCGTGACGTAACCGTTATCAATGCCGGTGATAGCCTTTGAGGTCAGATCCCAGCCGAACACCTTGATGTCTTTCTGGCGTCCCTGGTTCTCCACGGCCGCAATCGCCCCCAGTAAGGCCGGTTCGCCGGTGGCATAAATGGCCGTTAAGTCCGGGTTCCCGGTGATCAGGTTCTCAGCCGCCGTCATCGCGTTATCCTGTACGTTCTGACCGTCAACCACATCGGCCACGGTGATGCCAGGATTGCTCTTGATGGTGTCTTCAAAGCCTTTTTGACGCTGGTTTTGGACCGCAGAATTCAGTGCTCCCACAATCCCCAGCCGTGCTTTGCCGCCCATATTTTTTGCCACATAGTCGACAAAATATTTACCGATAATCTTACCGCCTTCCAGATTATCCACGCCCACCTGCGCCGCCTGTGGACCGGCCGGTAATACCGCATCAATCGCAATTACCGGAATTTTTGCGGCAGCTGCTTCTTTAATGGCAGGCATGATGCCGTTCACATCAATCGCGTCCACCATAATGCCCTTTACGCCCTGCTGAATATAATTTTCAATGGCGTCGTTTTGCGATACGGGATTATCGTTGGCGTTAAAAATCACTACTTCTTTACCGCTGGCTTTCGCCGCCTCCTGTGCGCCCTTATTCATCTGATTAAAAAACAGGGCCTGCTGGTTAATCTGTACCAGCGCATAAGTCGGTGCTGCGTGAGCCAAAGAAAAAACAGAACCCGCTGCCAGTAAGCCCGTTGCCAGCGCAACAGAACGCAATTTTCTGGTGTTAAATGACATCATCATAAAATTCCTCGTCGGGAATACGCGATAACCAGTCGATCTCCGCATCGAAATGCAGAGGGATTATTGTTGGCGGGCAAATATCGTAGGAAGGGCTTATTCAGCCTGAACCTGAATAACGTCATTTCTGTTCACTGTCCATTATGGTGAACACCTGAAACGGGTTAAGCCGGTTTGGGAGTGACTCCCGGGTAATGCGGTAAACTGACTCTACCATTCTCTTCCGCTCAGATTTTGTCAAGCGATTATTTTATCGCCGGGTCTGGCTCAAAAATACTGTATCCGCTGCGCGTAACTGTGTTACAGATAGCCGACTCTGGGCAACATGGCTGTGGATATGATCAAAAAACGGGTGCTGTTATCCGACGTAGCGACGCTGGCCGGGCTGTCAAAAGCGACCGTATCCCGCTATATGAATCAAAGCATTATGCTGCCGCAGGACACCATCGACCGTATCGAAGCCGCCATTCGCCAACTGGATTATCGCGGCAACAGCCTGGCGCGCCGTCTGAGCAAGGGCGGCAGCGAAACCTTAGGGCTGGTCTTGCCCGATATTACCAACCCCTTCTTTGCCGAACTGGCGGACGCGGCGGAAGAAGCCGCTTCGGCCCACGGCTACAGCCTGGTGCTGTGCATCACCCGTAACCATCCCGGCAAAGAAAGCCAGTTTATTCGCTGGCTGGATACCTGCCAGGTGGATGGCCTGCTGTTTACCACCAACCACCCGGATAACGGGCTGCTGCGTAAGGAAATTAACCGCCATCAGCGCATCGTGCTGCTGGATGAAGATATTCCCGGCAGCCTGGTGCCAAAAGTCTTTGCCGATAACGTGCAGGGCGGTCGTATTGCCACCGAAAAACTGATCGCTGCCGGTCATCGTCACATCGCGTTTGTGGGCGGGCCGGATGAACTGATGAGCGTGCGCGAACGCTATCAGGGTTTCTGCACCGCCATGAAGCAGGCAGGTCTGGAGGTTCCGCCCGAGTGGGTGATGTACGGCGAATACCAGCGCACCTTTGGAGAACAGGCGCTTCAGCATCTGTTCAGCCGGACGCACCGCCCGACCGCCGTGTTTGCCGCCAGTGATTATCTGGTGCTGGGCTTGCTGGATGGCCTGCGCGCGCGCGGGCTGCGGGCTCCCGAGGCGCTGTCGCTGGTGGGATTCGACGACGCCACCTATGCAGATTTTACCCAACCCCGCATTTCCACCATTCGCCAGCCCGCCCGGGAACTGGGCCAGACCGCGGTTAACATCATGCTGCGCATCCTGAATGACGAAGCCGATATCCCCGCCGAAACCCGTCTTGCGGTGGAATGGGTGGCGCGTGATTCCATACAAATTTGCTAACTGCGTCCCAAAATGGCGCAAAAGCGCACAATTTTAGCGCAAATAACGAGCTTTTTAATTTCTCAGCGTTATAGTTAGTAAACCGGTTTACCAGAAATTAACATTTAAACGTGTTTAAAAAAAAATGGTTAAACCGCGTGTGTAATGCCTGTGTTGCAGGCTGGCACGGATGCTGCAATAGCGTATCTGGCAAGCAAATATCGTTACAGCGGTTGTTCAGAGGTTATGCATAAAGGCTTTATCTGGCAGGTAAACCGGTTTACAAGGGCGTAAACCGTGCAGGATAACGCTTTTTTACCTCCGTTCAGCTTTTCCCGTGAGTGGTGATGGGAGTTATCGAATGCAGCAATTACATACTGCCCCGGCACGGGTAGAGATGGTGAATATCACCAAAACCTACGGCGCGATACGTTCCCTGCGCGGCGTCAATTTACAGCTGGCGCCTGGCGAAGTGCTGGGCCTGGTGGGCGATAACGGCGCGGGCAAGTCCACGCTGACCAAGGTGCTGTCTGGCGCGGTGGTGCCCACCAGCGGCACGATTCGTATTGATGGAGAGCCGCAGCATTTCAGTAATCCTGCGGATTCACGCCGTTGCCATATCGAAATGGTTTATCAGGATCTGTCGCTGTGCGACACGGTCGATGTGGCAGGCAACCTGTTTATGGGACGCGAGCCGATGAAATCGATCCTCGGTATCCCCTTTCTCGATCAGGAAAAAATGCATACCGATGCGCGGGAAATGCTGAAAGGTCTGGGCATCTCCATTCCCGACACGCGTTTGCTGGTGCGCAATCTGTCTGGCGGACAACGCCAGGCTATCGCCATCGCCCGCGCGGCCGCCTTTGATCCCAAAGTCCTGATAATGGATGAACCCACTGCGGCGCTGGCCGTGGCCGAAGTCGAAGCGGTGCTGGAACTGATTCGTCGGGTGTCGGCGCGCGGCGTCAGCGTGATCCTGATTACCCATCGCTTACAGGATCTGTTCCTGGTCTGCGACCGGATCATGGTGATGTACGAAGGCACGAACGTGGCAGATCGCCGGGTGGCGGACACCGACCTGAGCGAGATCGTCAATCTGATCGTGGGCGAAAAATTTGTCGCCCGCTCTGCGGCGACGCACTGAGCGAGGTAACAGGATGACTATCATGAATCTGAGCGGTTCCCGTATGGCCCAACACTCGTTGCCGCGTCGCCTTCTGCACAACCACTCTGGCGTGGTCAGCATCGCGCTGTTTTTTGTGTTCTGTTGCGTGGTGTTTTCCCTGATCACCGGCAACTTTCTCAGCAGTGCCAACTGGCTCAATATTATTCGCCAGAGTGCGCCATTGCTGATCGTGGCCACGGCCATGACGCTGGTGATCACCACCGGCGGGATCGATCTTTCCGTGGGATCGACGCTGGCGCTGGTCGGTGCACTGTCGGCTATCGCACTGAATAGCTGGGGACTGCCCTGGCCGGTCGTGTTGCTGGGTGGCCTGCTGCTGGGCGCGCTGGTCGGTGCCATCAACGGGTTCTTTATCGCCTATGAAGGCATTCCCGCCTTTATCGTGACGCTGGCGACTTTAGCCGTGGTGCGCGGCGTGGCGCTGCTGATTACCCAGGGTTACTCCATTCCCATCCCTGCCGACAGCCTGTTTGCCTTGATGGGACGCGCTAAGGTGTTGGGCGTGCCGATGCCCGCGCTGATTGGCATTGTGGTGCTGATTGTCGGCCATATCGTGCTGAACCATATGCGTTTTGGTCGTTATGTGACGGCGATTGGGGCGAATGCCGAAGGCGCGCGCCGCAGTGGGATTAACACCAAAACCGTGACCATGAAGGTGTATATCATCAGCGGGATGGCCGCCGCGCTGGCGGGCATGATTATTACCGCCCGGCTCGGCAGCGGTTCGTCTAATCAGGGCGAAGGCTTTGAGTTGCAGGTGATCGCGGCCGTGGTGCTGGGCAGTACCAGCCTGTTCGGCGGCTTCGGTACCGTTATCGGTACGCTGCTGGGCGCGCTGTCGATCGCCATTATCCAGAACGGTCTGATCCTGTCTCATATCTCCCCGTTCTATACCCAGATCGCCACCGGCACCATCATTCTGCTGGCGATCTGGCTGAACACCCGGATTCTTAACCCGACCCGCGCTGCGGCGAAAGGATAGCCGATGAAACACTCCATTTTTCGGCATCCGGACCCTCTGCCGCTTGGTATCCACAGCGGTTATGTGATGACGGTGCTGGGGCCGCTGCCGCTCAGCGAGATGGGCGTCACGCTGATGCATGAACACATTCTGCTGGATGCGTCCGGCAAGTGGGTGCCGCCCTGCTGCTGTGGCGATCGCCATTTAGCGGACATGCCGGTGAGCATGGAAAACCTGGGCGAGCTCTCACTCAACCCGTTAATCAGCCGCGACAACTGTCAGCTGTTTGATGTGGATTTGGCGATTGAGGAGCTGATGAAGTTCCGTGCACTCGGCGGTGAAACGGTGGTCGATCCAACCAATATCGGCATCGGACGCGACCCGAAAGCCCTGCAGCGCATCGCGCGTCTGACCGGGCTGAACATCATCATGAGTACCGGCCTGTACCTGGAACCTTCGCACCCGGAGTGGGTGAAAACCCTCAGCATCGAGGAGCTGGCTGACAAGCTGATTTACGACCTTGGCGGCCTTGAAAACAAACCCGACGTACTCGCCGGATTGATCGGCGAGATCGGCGTGTCCAGCCGCTTTACCGCCAGCGAGGAGAAATCCCTGCGGGCAGCAGGCCGCGCCAGTGCAGCAACCCGGGTGCCGATTGAAGTTCACCTGCCCGGCTGGGAACGGCTGGGCCACAAGGTGCTGGATATCCTGGAACACGAAGGCGCCGATCTGCGTCATGTGGTGCTGTGCCATATGAACCCCAGCTTTGCCGACAAGCGCTATCAGCGTGAACTGGCCCAGCGCGGCGCGTTTCTGGAATACGACATGATCGGCATGAGCTATTACTACGCCGATGAGTCCGCTCAGTCACCGTCCGACGAAGAGAACGCCCGCGCTATCCGCGAACTGATTGATGACGGCTTTATCGAGCAGATTTTGCTGTCCCAGGACGTATTCCTGAAAACCATGCTTACCCGCTATGGCGGCCACGGCTATGGCTACATCCTTAAACATTTTGTTCCGCGCCTGAAACGCCACGGCGTCAGCGGCGAACAACTTGAAACCTTAATGATTGCTAACCCACAGCGCGTATTTGGTGGGTAAGGGAGAAGCGTAATGCAGAAGAACATTTTACTGGTCGGCGAATCCTGGACCAGCACATCCGTACACGTTAAAGGCTTCGATCAGTTTGCGACCGCCACCTGGCACAACGGCGCGACCGACTTTATGGCGGCGCTGGCAGACAGTGATTATGCAATCACCTATATGCCCGCCCATGCAGCGGCGACGGCGTTTCCGCTGACCCTGGCGGGGCTGCAACAGTGGGACGCCATCATTCTGTCGGATATCGGTGCAAACACGTTGCTCCTGCACCCGGATACCTGGCTGAAGAGCCAACGCACGGCGAATCGCCTGACGCTGATCCACGATTATGTGGCGGCGGGCGGTGCCCTGATGATGATTGGCGGCTACTTCAGTTTCCAGGGCATCAATGGCGGCGCGCGCTATCGCAATACCGCAGTCGAGAAAGTGCTGCCGGTGCGTTGTCTGGCCTGGGATGACCGGATTGAAACACCCGAAGGCTGCTATCCCAGCGTGACGGAATCCCACGCGGTGTTTGCCGATTTGCCGGGCGAGTGGCCGTGGCTGCTTGGCTATAACGAGGTGGAAATGCATCCCGAAGGCAAGCTGCTGGCCACCGTCGCCGGCACAGATCATCCACTGCTGGCGGTGCGCGAATATCAGCAGGGCCGCTCACTGGTGTGGACCAGCGATATGTCGGCCCACTGGCTGCCGCAGGAGTTTTCCCAGTGGCAGGGCTATCGCCAGCTGTGGATCAACTGCCTCGACTGGTTAACGGTACGCCACTGATGACGATCACCCGCACGGCGGATCTGGCGTTACAGCTGATCCGCTTTGATACCATCAATCCGCCGGGTAACGAAGCCGCCTGTATGCAGTTTTTTGCCGACTGGCTGGGGGAAAACGGCTTTGAGGTCACGCTGTCCACCTTCGGTGAAGGCCGCCGTAACCTGATAGCCCGGATGTCCGGCGATCAAGACGGGCCTGCGCTGGCGTTTACCGGGCATCTGGATACGGTGCCGCTTGGCAATGCCGACTGGCAACACGATGCTTTTGGTGAGATCGCGGGCGATCGGCTCTACGGTCGGGGATCGAGCGATATGAAGGCGGCCGTCGCCGCCTTTGCTGTGGCCTGCGTTACGCACCAGCAGGCGATTCGGCAGGGTACGGGCGTTGTCCTGCTGATCACCGGCGGTGAAGAAACCGGCTGCGACGGGGCGCGGGCGCTCATCGAAAACGCCACGCTGCCCGAGGTCGGGGCGCTTATCGTGGGCGAACCTACCGCGAATTATCCGGTTATCGGCCACAAAGGCGCACTGTGGCTGCGCTGTGAAACCCGGGGTAAAACCGCCCACGGCGCGATGCCGGAGCTGGGCATTAATGCCATTTACCTGGCGGCTGATGCGCTGGGTAAAATTCAACATTTCTCACCCGGCGCGCCGCATTCACTGATGAAGCAGCCGACGATCAACGTCGGGCGCATCTCTGGCGGCCTGAACATCAACTCCGTGCCTGACCGCACGCAGTTCGACGTGGATATTCGTAGCGCCCCCAATCTTGAGCACGCCACCATTCGCCAGCAGCTCACCACCTTACTGGGTGAAAGTGTGACGGTTTCCACGCTGGTGGATCTGCCTGCCGTGCTGAGTGAAGGCGATCAGGCATGGATTCAGGCGGTTTATCAACGATGCCAGCCACTGCATGATGCACCGCTGGTGCCGCGGATTGTGCCCTACTTTACCGATGCTTCACTGCTGTTGCCCGCGCTGGGCAATCCGCCCTGCATTATTCTTGGCCCTGGCGAGCCGTCGATGGCGCATCAGACCGATGAATATTGCCTGCTGAGCAGGTTAGCCGAGGCGGAGACGCTGTATGGTGCGTTGATTTGTGACGGGATAAGCTGACCACCAGGTACTCTTCTGAAAGGGTGTTATGCTGATGAAGTCGCCGCCGCAGACGTGAGCGCATCACCTTAACGTCGCGCGCTAGCGCTACCCTGAGGTCAGCTAAAAGGAGCCTTTATGAACGGACCCAACCCCGCAAATCCTCATCCATTGCCAGGCTTTCCACAAGTGTGTTTTATCAAGAACACCCTTCGCAATCCCAATATCATCGTGGGTGATTACACCTATTATGACGATCCGCTGGACGCGGAAAACTTCGAGCGTAACGTGCTTTACCATTACCCCTTCATCGGCGACAAGCTGATTATTGGCAAGTTTTGCGCCATTGCCAAAGGTGCGAAATTCATAATGAATGGGGCCAATCACAAAGTGTCCGGCATCTCGACGTACCCGTTTCAGATCTTTGGCAACGGCTGGGAAAAGGTGATGCCGGGCGAAGGCGATCTGCCCTACAAAGGCGACACGGTGATCGGTAACGATGTGTGGATAGGCTATGAGGCGCTGATCATGCCCGGCGTTAAGGTAGGTAACGGCGCGATTATCGCTTCCCGTTCCGTCGTCACCTCGGACGTGCCTGCCTACACGGTCGTCGGCGGTAATCCCGCGAAGCCCGTCCGTGCCCGCTTTGCCCCAGAGGTCGTGGCCCAACTGGAGTCGCTGGCGTGGTGGGACCAATCACCGGCATGGATTACTGCGCACCTTGAGCAGATTGTGTCGGAAGATGTGGGGGCGCTGCTGGCGTGCCAAAAGTAGCCTCGGGAATCAGTCCGTTGTGCTGCGGTGCAGACCAAATGTCTGATTAATGGCATCAACAAAACTGCGAATTTTCACCGTCTGACGTCGACCTGCGGGGATTAACATATTCATTGGCCGCGCAGGTCCATCGTATTCAGGCAAAATCTGTATAAGTCGGCCTTTTTCGATCTCTTCATTCAGCACATCGGCCGGGCCGAGTGTCACACCATGTCCTTCCAGTGCTGCGTGCAACAGCGCCTTCCAGTCATTAGAACGGAAGCGACCCTGTGGTTTTACTTCCTCAACCCTGCCAGCGCGTTGAAAATGCCAACGACAAGGCATGGACGGTGACCAGATGCCATACACCAAACACACGTGATCCATCAGGTCTGCGGGCGTTGCGGGCATGCCCATTCGTGCCAGATAGGTGGGCGAAGCGCAGGCAATCAACCGATAAGGCTTAAGCGGATACGCAACTAATGAACTGTCCGTTAATTCACCAATACGAATCACTACTTCGTACCCTTCTTCGAACGGCTCAACTAAGCGGTCGCTAAGTTCCAGGTCAACCTGAATTTCCGTATAGCGTGCCAGATAACGGGTAATAAAAGGTGCCAGAGTGAACGCCCCGAAAGTCAGGGGCGCGCTCACCTTTAGTGTGCCTGAAGGTGTGCTTTTCATCTCCATGGCAATCGCGTCGGCCTCTTCCGCCTCTGCCAGAACAACCTTGCAGCGTTCGTAATAATTACGGCCAACATCCGTCAGACTTTGCCGCCGCGTCGTGCGGTTCAGCAGCACCGTGCCCAGTCGCGTTTCCAGGCTGGCGATATGTTTTGCCACCATTTGAGGTGAGAGTCGAAGCTGCTCGGCTGCCGCAGCAAAGGAGCCGGCCTCTGCGGCTTTGACAAAAACATTCATGCTGGTAAGCCTGTCCATCATTCCCTCCTTTTTGTTGTTTATCTTGCTCTTAACTGCGTATTTATCAACCAAATATTTTTAATTAACGTGAGTGCTATCGACAATACTGGAGGACGACATAATGAAAATCGGCATTATTGGTGCAGGGTTTGTTGGACGAGCGATCGCCAGACTGGCAACCCAGGCAGGCCATCAGGTGATGTTAAGTAACTCTCGCGGACCGCAGACGCTATTTAGCCTGAAACCTATGATTGGCTGCGAAGCTGGCACCGTAGAGGAAGCGGCGGACTTTAGCGACATAGTGGTGATTGCCGTGCCACTTAACGCTGTGGCACAGCTTCCATCATCACGACTAAAAAATAAGCTAATAATTGATGCGGTAAACTACTATCCCGAGCGCGATGGACAGATTGCAGAACTGGATAACGGTACGCTAACCACTAGCGAAAGACTTGCCCAGCAGTTCCCTGACGCGACCGTCGTAAAAGCGTTTAATGCCATTCAGATGACCGACCTGGAGGTTCAGGGGCTGCCCGCAGGCGATGCGAACCGACGTGCACTGCCGTTGGCAGGGGATGATGAGCAGGCTAAAAAGCGTGTCGCTACGTTATACGACACGTTTGGCTTCGAGCCGGTCGATGTGGGGCCGTTAGCTGAAGGCTGGCGTTTCGAACGCGGGACGCCAGTATATTGCGTACGCATGACACGCGCTCAACTGAAGGCCGCGCTGGCAGGCACTTCCCGTCGCTAAAACAGGTTCAGGGTGACAGGGCATCGCACCCTATGTCTGTGACAGGCATCCTTAGCCTGAAATAACGTTTTATTGTCTGCCCGCCCATAAAAAAAGGCCGCATCGCGCGGCCTTTCTGACTGTCAGCATTTAGCGCCGTTTTATCAGCATAAACAGACTGATGGCAAAGAAGGCAAAGCTTGGCAGGATCGCGCCAAAAATGGGCGGCAGGCCGTAGACCAGGCTGAGTGGACCAAAAATCTGATCCAATACGTAAAACAGAAAGCCGAAGCTGATCCCGGTGACCACGCGGACGCCCATCGAGACGCTACGCAGCGGACCAAAGATAAACGACAGCGCCATCAGCATCATGACCGCCACGGACAGCGGCTGGAAGATTTTGCTCCACATGTTGAGCTGATAACGGCCAGCTTCCTGCCCACTTTGCTTCAGGTATTTACTGTAATCATAGAGGCCGGTAATCGACAGCGCATCCGGGTCCAGCGCCACCACGCCCAGTTTGTCTGGCGTCAGATTCGTTTTCCATTCCCCGCCCAGACTCTGTGAGCCGGTAATTTGCTTCGGATCGGTCAGATTCGACTCATCCACCTGGGACAGAACCCACAGCTTCTTGTCTTTATCCCATTTGGCCGTCGCGGCATAGCGGACGCTCTGTAAACGGCGATCGTCATTGAAGCTGTAAATGCTGACGCCGTCGATTTCATTGTCGCCTTTCACGCGCTCAATATAGATAAAGTTGTTGCCGTCTTTGGCCCACAGGCCGCTCTGGGTTGACACCAGCGCACCACCGTAGAGCTGCTGAGCGCGGAAGTTACGCGCCATCTGCTCGCCCTGTGGGGCAACAAACTCACCGATAGCCATGGTCAGCAGCACCAGCGGAATTGCCGTCTTCATGACCGACAGGGCGACCTGCATACGGGTAAAGCCCGCTGCCTGCATGACGACCAGTTCACTCCGCTGCGCCAGCGTACCCAGACCTAACAGCGCCCCCAGCAAGGCCGCCATCGGAAAGAAGATTTCAATATCTTTCGGCACGCTCAGCAAGGTGTAATAGCCCGCATCCAGCGCGCTGTACGCACCCTGTCCGGTTTTACGCAGCTGATCGACAAATTTGATAATGCCGGACAGCGAAACCAGCATAAACAGCGTCATCAGGATGGTATTAAATATCGTTTTACCGATATAGCGATCGAGAACGCGAAACATCAGACCGATCCTCCGCGTGTAAAGCGCGCACGAATTCGACGCATTGGCACGGTATCCCACAGGTTAAGCAAGATCGCCAGCGTCAGATAACTGAGGTTCACCACCCACATCCAGATGGCCGGATCAAGGCGGCCTTTGGCACCGCTTGAGCGCAGCGAACTCTGCAGCAGGAAGAAAATCAGATACAACAGCATCGCAGGCAACATTGAGAGCACGCGGCCCTGACGCGGGTTGACCACGCTGAGGGGTACCACCATCAACGCCATCACCAGCACGGAAAAGACCAACGTGAGGCGCCAGTTGAGTTCGGCTTTAAACTCTGGCGTTTTGTTGGCTAACAGCGTGCCGAACGTGGCCTGATCCACATCGTTAGGATCGAGTATTGCCTGCTTATAGCCCACGTAGGCCTGGTAGTTGGTGAAATCGGTGATACGGAAATCGCGCAGCAGCGCCGTTCCCTCAAAGCGCGTCCCTTTGTCCAGGGTCACAACCTGTGAACCGTCTTTCTTTTGTTCCATGTGCCCGCTGTCCGCCAGCACCACAGAAGGTCGGGCATTGCCTTTCGGCCGTAGCTGCGCCAGGAAGACGTGACCAAACTGATTGCCCTTGACGTTCTCAAGGAACAGCACGGCGCTGCCATCGCTGGACGTCTGGAACTGTCCCGCAGCCAGTGCCGCAGTACCAGGGTTGGCCTTGGCATTTTGTGTGACCTGCTCCTGATAGCGCGACGACCAGGGGCCCAGCCAGATGACGTTCACCGCTGCCACCACCGAGGTGAACAGCATCAGCACCATCGCCGCCTTGACCAGCACCGCCTTGCTCAGGCCGCAGGCGTGCATTACGGTAATTTCACTTTCCGTATACAGCCGCCCGAGCGTCATCAAAATCGCCAGAAACAGGCTTAGGGGTAAAATAAGTTGCGCCATTTCAGGCACGCCAAGTCCTAACAACGTCAGAACAAGGTTTGTCGGCACTTCGCCATCCACCGCGGCCCCTAAAATCCTTACCAACTTCTGACAGAAGAAGATCAACAACAGGATAAACAGGATAGCCAGCTGGCTTTTGAGCGTTTCCCGAACCAGATATCTAATAATGATCACGCTTAATACGCCTGTGAAAACTTGTCTTTTTGCAGGAAAATCGCTAATTTCAACGCTTATTAGCCATTTTTCTTCATAAATGGCCGTCGTCGACGCTAGAAATGTATGGTAATCGCGTTTGGGTGATGAAAAAACAACATCTTGTCACCCTGATTCATTATGACCTCCAGCAGCACGCTGTCATGTTGCTTAGCTTAATAAATGGGTCACGAACGCGCTACATTCTAGCGGCAGCCGCGGCCGTTGTCTTTAAGATTCAGGAGAGTGCATGGAGTTCAGTGTAAAAAGCGGTAGTCCGGAAAAACAGCGCAGTGCATGCATTGTAGTTGGTGTTTTCGAACCGCGTCGTCTGTCACCGATTGCCGAGCAACTGGATAAAATCAGCGACGGCTATATCAGCGCCCTGCTGCGCCGCGGTGAACTGGAAGGCAAAGTGGGTCAGACGCTGCTGCTGCATCATGTGCCGAATATCCTGTCAGAGCGTATTTTGCTGATTGGCTGCGGTAAAGAGCGTGAGCTTGATGAGCGCCAGTACAAGCAGGTGATTCAGAAAACCATCAATACGCTGAATGACACCGGCTCGATGGAAGCCGTGTGCTTCCTGACCGAACTGCACGTCAAAGGGCGTAACACCTACTGGAAAGTGCGCCAGGCCGTCGAGACCTCGAAAGAGGCGCTGTATAACTTCGACCAGTTGAAGAGCAACAAAGCGGAGCCGCGTCGTCCACTGCGTAAGCTGGTGTTTAACGTGCCTACGCGCCGTGAGTTAACCAGCGGTGAGCGTGCGATTCAACATGGGCTGGCGGTCGCCGCCGGGGTGAAAGCAGCCAAAGATCTTGGCAATATGCCGCCCAATATTTGCAATCCGGCTTACCTGGCTTCTCAGGCACGTCAGCTGGCTGATGCCTACAGCAAAAACATCACGACGCGCGTGATTGGCGAGCAGCAGATGAAAGAGCTGGGCATGAACGCCTATCTCGCCGTGGGTGCCGGATCGCACAATGAATCCCTGATGTCGGTGATTGAGTACAAAGGCAACCCGGATACCGATGCGCGTCCGATTGTGCTGGTCGGCAAAGGGCTGACGTTTGACTCCGGTGGTATCTCCATCAAGCCTGCGGACAGCATGGATGAGATGAAGTACGACATGTGCGGCGCGGCCTCGGTTTATGGCGTGATGCGCATGGTCGCCGAGCTGAATCTGCCGCTGAACGTGGTGGGCGTGCTGGTGGGCTGTGAAAACATGCCGGACGGTAAATCCATGCGGCCGGGCGACGTGCTGACCACCATGTCAGGCCAAACGGTTGAAGTGTTAAACACCGATGCTGAAGGCCGGCTGGTGCTGTGCGATGCGCTGACCTACGTGGAACGCTTCGATCCGGAAGTCGTCATCGATGTAGCAACCCTGACCGGTGCCTGCGTTATTGCGCTGGGTCATCACGTCAGCGGACTGCTGTCGAACCACAACCCGCTGGCGCATGAGCTGATTGGTGCCTCCGAGCAGTCCGGCGATCGCGCCTGGCGTTTACCGATGGCCGATGAGTATCAGGAACAGCTGGAATCCAATTTTGCCGATATGGCGAACATTGGCGGCCGTCCGGGTGGTGCCATTACCGCCGCTTGCTTCCTGGCCCGTTTTGCGCGCAAATATAACTGGGCGCATCTGGACATCGCCGGTACCGCCTGGCGATCAGGTAAGGCCAAAGGTGCCACCGGTCGTCCTGTACCGATGCTGTCTCAGTTCCTGTTAAATCGTGCCGGTCTGAACGGCGACGATTAATCGTACGGATAACCGACCCCATCGGGGCGGAGTTTACTCCGCCCTTCTTTTCGTTAAACAGGCAATTCGATGAAAAACGCAACCTTCTACGTGTTGGAAACCGATGCATCCAGCGAGGGCTTAACCGCCGTTGAAGCGCTGGTGTGCGATCTGGCGGAAACACGCTGGCGGGCCGGTAAGCGGGTGCTCATCGCCTGTGAAGATGAGCAGCAAGCCATTCGCCTTGATGAGGCGCTGTGGCAGCGCCCCGCCAACGCCTTTGTGCCCCACAATCTCGCCGGGGAAGGTCCGCGCTACGGCGCACCGGTAGAGCTGGCATGGCCGCAGCGTCGGGGGAATTCGCCACGCGACCTGCTGATTAGCCTGCTGCCGCAGTTCGCAGATTTTGCTACTGCTTTCCATGAAGTGATAGACTTCGTTCCTTACGAAAACGCTCTCAAACAGCTGGCGCGCGATCGCTATAAAGCCTATCGCAGCGTTGGCTTCCAATTGAATACGGCAACGCCGCCACAGCCGCAAACGACATAGCAGAAATGGATAAGACATATAACCCGCAAGATATTGAGCAGCCGCTTTACGAGCATTGGGAAAAGCAGGGCTACTTCAAACCGAATGGCGACACCAGCCAGGAAAGCTTTTGCATCATGATCCCGCCGCCGAACGTCACCGGTAGCTTGCACATGGGTCACGCCTTCCAGCAAACGATCATGGACACCATGATTCGCTACCAGCGCATGCAGGGTAAAAATACCCTGTGGCAGGCCGGTACTGACCACGCAGGCATCGCCACCCAAATGGTGGTGGAGCGCAAGATCGCGGCAGAAGAAGGCAAAACCCGTCAGGATTACGGTCGTGATGCGTTCATCGACAAAATCTGGCAGTGGAAAGCCGAATCCGGCGGGACGATTACCCGTCAGATGCGCCGTCTGGGCAACTCGGTTGACTGGGAGCGCGAGCGTTTCACCATGGACGACGGTCTGTCCAATGCGGTGAAAGAAGTCTTTGTGCGCCTGTATAAAGAGAACCTGATTTACCGTGGCAAGCGCCTGGTGAACTGGGACCCGAAACTGCGTACCGCCATCTCTGACCTGGAAGTGGAAAACCGCGAGAGCAAAGGCTCTATGTGGCATATCCGCTATCCGCTGGCAGAGGGCGCGAAAACCGCCGACGGTAAAGATTATCTGGTCGTTGCGACCACCCGTCCGGAAACCCTGCTGGGCGATACCGGCGTGGCCGTTAACCCGGAAGATCCACGTTATAAAGATCTGATCGGCAAGTTTGTGATGCTGCCGCTGGTTGATCGTCTGATCCCGATCGTCGGTGACGAGCACGCGGACATGGAAAAAGGCACCGGCTGTGTGAAAATCACCCCGGCGCACGACTTCAATGACTACGAAGTGGGCCGTCGTCATAAGCTGCCGATGATCAACATTCTGACCTTCGACGGCGATATCCGCGACAGCGCGCAGGTTTACGATACCAACGGCGAAGCCAGCACCGCTTACAGCGACGCGATTCCTGCTGCGTTCCAGAACATGGAGCGCTTTGCCGCGCGTAAAGCCATCGTGGCGGCGGTAGACGCGCTTGGCCTGCTGGAAGAGATCAAACCTCACGATTTAACCGTGCCTTACGGTGACCGTGGTGGCGTTGTTATCGAGCCGATGCTGACCGATCAGTGGTACGTGCGCACGGCACCGCTGGCCAAAGTGGCGGTGGAAGCCGTTGAGAACGGCGACATTCAGTTCGTGCCGAAGCAGTACGAGAACATGTACTTCTCCTGGATGCGTGATATTCAGGACTGGTGTATTTCCCGTCAGCTGTGGTGGGGCCACCGTATTCCGGCCTGGTACGACAATAACGGCAACGTCTATGTGGGCCGCACAGAAGACGAGGTGCGCAGCGAAAACAACCTGGCAGCCGATGTCGCGCTGCGTCAGGACGATGACGTGCTGGACACCTGGTTCTCATCGGGCCTGTGGACTTTCTCAACGCTGGGCTGGCCGGAAAACACCGAAGCCCTGCGCACCTTCCACCCGACCAGCGTGCTGGTGAGTGGCTTCGACATCATCTTCTTCTGGATTGCCCGCATGATCATGCTGACCATGCACTTCATCAAAGATGAAAACGGCAAGCCGCAGGTGCCGTTTAAAACCGTGTATATGACCGGTTTGATCCGCGACGAAGAAGGCCAGAAAATGTCGAAATCCAAGGGCAACGTGATTGACCCGCTGGATATGGTTGACGGTATTTCACTGGAAGAACTGCTGGAAAAACGCACCGGTAACATGATGCAGCCTCAGCTGGCGGAAAAAATCCGCAAGCGCACCGAGAAGCAGTTCCCGAACGGCATCGAGCCATCGGGTACAGATGCCCTGCGCTTTACGCTGGCGGCGCTGGCCTCGACCGGGCGTGATATCAACTGGGACATGAAGCGCCTGGAAGGTTATCGCAACTTCTGTAACAAGCTGTGGAATGCCAGCCGTTTTGTGCTGATGAATACCGAAGACCAGGACTGCGGTCAGAACGGCGGCGACATGACGCTGTCGCTGGCGGATCGCTGGATTCTGACGGAATTCAACCACACGGTAAAAGCCTACCGTGAGGCGCTGGACAGCTATCGATTCGATATTGCGGCGAACATCCTGTATGACTTCACCTGGAACCAGTTCTGTGACTGGTATCTGGAGCTGACCAAGCCGGTGATGAACAGCGGCAGCGAAGCAGAACTGCGTGGCACCCGCCATACGCTGGTCCACGTGCTGGAAGCGCTGCTGCGCCTGGCGCACCCGATTATTCCGTTTATCACGGAAACCATCTGGCAGCGCGTGAAGGGCCTGAAAAACATCAGCGATGACACCATCATGCTGCAGCCGTTCCCGCAGTACGACGCGGCGAAAGAAGATGCTGAAGCTAAGGCCGATATCGAGTGGATGAAGCAGGCAATCATCGCCGTCCGTAACATTCGTGCAGAGATGAACATCGCGCCCAGCAAGCTGCTGGATGTGCTGCTGCGTGACTGCTCCCCTGCTGCCCAGCGCCGCGTTGAGGCGAACCGTAACTTCCTGTCACGCCTGGCGCGGCTGGAAAGCCTGACTATTCTGCCTGCGGGCGAGAAAGGTCCGGTTTCGGTGACCAAAATCGTCGAAGGCGCAGAGCTGCTGATCCCGATGGCGGATCTGGTGGATAAAACCGCCGAGCTGGAGCGCCTGGCCAAAGAGCTGCTGAAGCTGGAGGTGGAAATCGAAAAAATCCAGACCAAGCTGGCGAATGAAGGCTTTGTCTCGCGCGCACCAGAAGCGGTCGTCGCCAAAGAGCGCGAGCGCGTTGCTGAGATGGAACAGTCAAAAGCAAAACTGATTGAACAGCAGGCGGTCATTGCGGCGCTGTAATCGTTCCGGTTAGTGTTCGATAAAGCCCACGCTTCGGCGTGGGCTTTTTTATGGCTGCATTTTCGGCGCATTGGGAAGTAGCGTTTTCAGCACCGCCGCCGTCATAATCCGATCGCCCTTCATCAGAAGACAGTTCTGACTCATGGCAACCAGCTCCGCTTTGGCTTTCTCATCTGCCTGCCAAAGGAAGGCATTTCTTTTCAGCGCCCTTTGCCTGAGCGTCTTTAAACGTGTTGGGCAGATAAGGTGGGTTTCGCCATTGGTAAATGCCTCAATGCCTGCAATCAAGCGCGCATCACCGGTCGCTTTACTGGCCCCCCAGACAGAAGTGGGGAAGTAATAGGCCGGGAAGTCTTTCGACGGCACGGAAAACACCTTTTCGTGCCAGGACGCCATGCCGACGATTTCAATCGCACGCTGATTAATCTGCACCAGTTGAACAGAAAACAGCGTAAAGACGCCGAGGATCAGGCCAGGTGAAAACGCCAAAATGGGTTTGATGCCATGATGCGCTTTTATTTTATTGGCGAAGAGTGAGAGCAGCGCCGGCATAAAGAGCAGCAGATATAAACCAGTAATAATAAAATATTGCGTCAGGGTATTTTTCGCGGAGAAATAGATATCACCTGGCAATAAAAAGAACAGCGGCATAAAAGCGAGCATGGCGATAAAAACTGAAAAAATAACGTAACGGAGATTAATGACAACCGCGTTCAGACTTAATTCTGCCAGAAAAAATTTTCTTTTAAGGTGAGCAGTTAAGCCGTTCTCCGCCGCCCGCATGCATTTTAACCGGGCAAGCAGTTGGCGTTGATGCTGCTGACGGTGCCGGTTAATCCAGTGATTAACCAGACTGTGTACACTCAACGCGGCTACAAAGGCCGCTGGTAGCATCAACCAGCCGTTTGCCGTGTTGCCAAAATAGATCACTGTAAAGGCTGCCAGGAAGGCACTAAAAGCGGTAATCGCGCAGCAGCCTTCATTATAGCGCCTTGCCAGTCGGGCTTTTTTACCGTTTAGCGTACCGGTGAATGAGCAAAGTGCCGAAGGCGCAATTAACGAGCAGGAAAATACACTGAAAAACAGTATCGAAGTGATAAGGATAGCAATAACCCCCGTCACGTTATTTATTATCAGCGGAAAAACATCCGGCCTGCCAATCCACTGAAAATATGCCCAGACGTTTATAAATCCCGCAATAATGAATAAGGGAAAAAGGTCTTTGATGATTTTAAAACGGAAACGGGGAAACACGTTATGCGGCTCCATGCACAGTGATGAATATTGCTTTTGCCCGACGATAATGCTATTTCTGATGAATGTCTAACCTGATTCCGTAATACTACTCCGTTATGATCCCTGATACTCAGTCGCTCCCCTTGCTGCGCCCTATCGCCGCCGCCGACAATCCTCATATTGCGCAGGTAATCCGTCACGTCTCGGCTGAGTTCGGCCTGACCGCCGACAAAGGCTATACCGTGGCCGATCCACAACTCGACAGCCTGTACGAGCTGTACAGTGCCGAGCACAGCGCCTACTGGGTGGTAGAACATCAGGGGAAGGTCATGGGCGGTGGCGGCATCGCGCCGCTCGCCTGCAGCGCGCCGGATATCTGTGAACTGCAAAAAATGTATTTCCTGCCGGACGTGCGCGGCTGCGGTATGGCGCGCGAGCTGGCGCTCTTAGCCATGGACCATGCACGTCAGCGTGGCTTTCGCCGCTGCTATCTGGAAACCACCGGCAGCCTGACGCGCGCCATTAAGCTCTACGAATCGCTGGGGTTCGAACGTATCGACCATGCCCTGGGTTGTACGGGACATGGCGACTGTGAATTCAGGATGCTGAAAACGCTGTAACGCCGTTAAAAATCCGGCACACCGCTGTGAAAGCGCAGTTCCTTGTCCGGCTCAGCAATGAGCTTCGCCTCTGCCTCACCAATCGCCCGCACGCGCGCCGTAATATCTTTTGGCGAAATCTGCGCCGCCAGCGTCAGATAGTCCTGATAATGACGGGCTTCTGAGCGCAACAACGAGATATAGAACTTCTCTAATTCGCTGTCCAGGTAAGGTGCCAGGCTGGCGAAACGCTCGCAGGAGCGCGCCTCAATATAGGCACCGCAAATCAGCTTATCCACCAGCGTATCGGGTTCGTGGGTGGTCACTTCACGCAGCAGACCTTTCGCATAACGGCTTGAGGTGATTTTCTGATAAACCAGCCCACGCGACTGCATAATTTCCCACACCTGATAAAAGTGGTGCAGCTCTTCTTTGATCAGCAGCACCATCTTCTCAACCAGATCGTCAGCCCACGGCAGTTCGTTGCGCACGATAATGGCTTTGGTCAGCGTTTTATGCGCATTGATAAAATCGCTGTCGCCGTCCTCACGAAAGATAAAATTCTCGTAAGGCTTCAGCCAGGCCAGAATCTGGTCACCGCTGGGCTTGTCAGCAACGTATTTGCGGATCAGCCACACCGCGGTCTGGGCCGCTTTGAGTTCGCACACCAGATGATCGGTGAGCAGCAGAGTCAGGTTTTCTGGTTTGCGCGCCTCATCAATCCAGGCCTGAGGTGTGCGGCAGCGTAAAAACTGATGTATGGGTTCAAGTAAGGGTGCGTAATTCATGACGGTCAGACAACACAGGGGAACAGAAAAGGCGGAGCAGGCTCCGCCCGGCGTTAATTAATGACGAATACCGTTGTCGTCTTCGTCGATAGCCTCGCCGTCGTCTTCATCGTCATCCGGGGCATTGGGATCTTCGAAATAGGTGCCCCAGCCGTCGTAGTCAACGTTGTATTTCGCCACCAGGTTTACCAGCTGCTCTACCTGGGCATCGATGATTTCCGCTTTCAGCGCGCCTTCGCTGAGAATGTCCACGCACATCACGGTCGTGCCGTCTTCCAGCTCCAGCTCTTCTGGCTCGGTGACTTCATAGCCCAGTTTAAAGGCATCCACCGCCGCTTTTTCGAGTGAGTCGAAGTTGTTACAGGAGAGATGGTGCTCAATGGTATAGAGCGCATCGGGATCGCTGCCATCCTCTAACAGTTCTTCGATGATCAGCCGCGTCTCTTCACGCTGCTCTTCCAACAATGCTTCAAATGCCATGGCGATATCCTCTCTGAGTTCGGCAATAAGTGATTATTTTCCCATACTGCCTGTCGCGCCACTACACAAAACATAAAAGATTATTCTCGCCAGGGTTGAAAATGCATATTCATACGGTTAGATTGAATTTTAATTCATTATGAAACCCGTACCGGAGTGCTGTATGAGTCAGTTGTATCAACGTCATTTCCTCAGGCTGCTGGATTTTACCCCGGCGGAAATTGACTATTTGCTGAGCCTGTCCGCCGAATTAAAACGCGCAAAAAAAACCGCCAGTGAAACCCAATACCTGAAAGGCAAAAACATCGCGCTCATCTTCGAAAAAGACTCGACCCGTACCCGATGCTCTTTCGAAGTTGCCGCATACGATCAGGGTGCAAACGTGACTTACCTCGGCCCAAGCGGTAGCCAGATCGGCCATAAAGAGTCGATGAAAGATACCGCGCGCGTGCTGGGCCGCATGTATGACGGCATTCAGTACCGTGGCTACGGCCAGGCGCTGGTCGAAACCCTGGCTGAACATGCCGGTGTACCGGTCTGGAACGGCCTGACCACCGAGTTCCACCCAACGCAGCTGCTGGCCGATCTGCTGACCATGCAGGAACACCTGCCAGGCAAGCCGCTCAGCGAGATGACGCTGGTGTACGTGGGTGATGCGCGTAACAACATGGGCAACAGCATGCTGGAAGCCGCCGCGCAGGTTGGCTTAGATCTGCGTATGGTCGCGCCACAAAGCTGCTGGCCGGAAGCCGGTCTGGTGGCACAATGCCGTCAGGTCGCAGAGAAGACCGGCGGCAAAATCACGCTGACAGACGATATCGCTGAAGGCGTTAAAGGTGCCGATTTCATCTACACAGATGTCTGGGTTTCCATGGGTGAAGCGAAAGCAGTGTGGGAAGAACGCATTGCCCTGCTGCGCAACTACCAGGTGAACAGTGCAATGCTGGCGCTGACCGGCAACCCGCAGGTGAAATTTCTGCACTGCTTACCGGCATTTCATGACGATCAGACCACGCTGGGCCGTCAGATGGCGGAACAGTATGGCCTGCAGGATGGAATGGAAGTCAGCAATGACGTCTTCGAATCGGCACACAGCATCGTCTTTGACCAGGCGGAAAACCGTATGCACACGATTAAAGCGGTAATGGTAGCCACCCTGGGACAGCGCTGATCGGGCAACCGCAAACGTTTACCTGCTGCGCGATTTTTCCTTGATGCCCATTCCTGATGGCGTATAATGCGCCACAATTTGCCGGAGGAAACATGCAACAGCATCGTGGACAATGTGACGCGCTACCTCGCCTCAATGCAGGCGGCACCGCTGTTTCTTTCCGTCATCGAACCGATCTTAAAAAAGCCCCTGTATAAGGGGCTTTTTTTTGTCCGTTATCCGGCCGCGCAGAGGAGAGAGCTATGGCTAACCCGCTATATCGCAAGCATATCATTTCAATTAACGATCTCAGCCGCGACGAGCTGGAGCTGGTGCTGCACACCGCTGCGCAGCTAAAAAACCACCCTCAGCCGGAACTGCTGAAGCATAACGTGATAGCCAGTTGCTTCTTCGAAGCCTCGACCCGCACCCGACTGTCATTTGAAACCGCGATACATCGCCTGGGCGCGTCCGCAGTAGGCTTTGCCGACGGCAGCAATACCTCGTTGGGCAAAAAAGGGGAAACCCTGGCCGATACCATTTCCGTGATCAGCACCTACGTGGATGCCATTGTAATGCGTCACCCACAGGAGGGCGCTGCGCGACTGGCTACGGAGTTTTCCAACGGCATTCCGATTCTGAATGCCGGAGACGGGGCCAACCAGCATCCCACGCAAACCCTGCTGGATCTGTTTACCATCCATGAAACTCAGGGCCGACTCAGCAACCTGAACGTGGCGATGGTCGGTGACCTGAAATATGGTCGCACCGTGCACTCGCTGACCCAGGCGCTGGCCAAGTTTGACGGCAACCGCTTCTTCTTTATCGCCCCGGATGCGCTGGCGATGCCGGCCTATATTACGGATATGCTGGATGAGCAGAATATTGCCTGGTCACGCCACGACAGTTTCGAAGAGGTGATGCCGGAGCTGGATATTCTCTACATGACGCGGGTGCAGAAAGAGCGGCTCGATCCGTCCGAATATGCCAACGTTAAAGCGCAGTTTATTTTACGCGCGGCAGACCTGAACGGTGCCCGCGATAACATGAAGGTGCTGCATCCGCTGCCGCGCATTGATGAAATCACCACCGACGTGGACAGCACGCCGTACGCCTGGTACTTCCAGCAGGCCGGTAACGGCATCTACGCACGCCAGGCTTTGCTGGCACTGGTCTTAAACCGCGACACCGCCCTGTAAGGAGTGACAGTATGAGCCAGGATAACAAACTGCAGGTTGAAGCCATTAAAAATGGCACGGTTATCGATCATATCCCTGCGCAGGTGGGCTTTAAGCTCCTGTCGCTGTTTCGTCTGACCGAAACCGACCAGCGCATTACCATCGGCCTGAACCTGCCCTCCGGTGAGATGGGCCGCAAAGATCTGATTAAGATCGAAAACACTTACCTTACGGAAGATCAGATCAATCAGCTGGCGTTTTATGCGCCGCACGCCACCGTCAACCGCATTGATGATTATGAAGTGGTCGCCAAGATCGCGCCCACGTTGCCGGACCGGATAGACCGGGTGCTGACCTGTCCGAACAGCAACTGCATCAGCCGCAGCGAACCGGTGTGCTCCAGCTTTGCCGTGAAGCATCGCGCCGATGAGGTGCACCTGAAATGTAAATACTGTGAGAAAGAGTTCGCCCGTCATGTGGTATTGGGTCACTTTTAATCGGCCCTGCCGCGCTTATAATGAACCACGTTTTATGGCGGGCAGCGCCTTTGCTGCCACGGCCTTTATCTAAGGAGAAATGATGTCTCGTGAAATCAGTACGGAAAAAGCCCCAGCGGCTATCGGCCCATACGTGCAGGGCGTTGATCTCGGCAGCATGATCATCACCTCGGGTCAGATTCCGGTGAACCCGGCCACGGGCGACGTCGCCGAAGACGTCTCAGCACAGGCGCGCCAGTCGCTGGAAAACGTGAAGGCGATAGTGGAAGCCGCGGGCCTGAAGGTTGCCGATATCGTGAAGACCACGGTCTTCGTGAAAGATCTGAATGACTTTGCGACCGTAAACGCCACCTACGAAGCCTTCTTTACCGAGCATAATGCGCCCTTCCCGGCGCGTTCCTGCGTGGAAGTGGCCCGTCTGCCAAAAGACGTGAAGATTGAGATTGAAGCGATCGCGCTGCGTCGTTGATAAAAAAGCGTGCGCACTGCTGAGTGCGCACGCGGCTTTCGGCCTGGCGTAAATACGGATTCGCCCTTCTCACCGCCGACCTGTTACTCTGCTTTCAGACCCGCCATCTTAAAAGCTTTGCCAGTTATCCTGCCCGCCTGCCGCCAGGGCCAGCACCGGTCTGGGTGCCGCAACCGCTGCAGATTTACGCTGAGGCGTGGCTACCGCCGCCTGCGGGCCTGCGAGCGTAAACTTCCGCACCAGCGCAGCAAGCGTATCAGCCTGCTCCTGTAAAGAGAGCGACGCGGCTGAGGCTTCTTCGACCAAGGCCGCATTCTGCTGAGTCACATCGTCCATCTGATTCACCGCCTGATGAACCTGCGAAATGCCCTGACTCTGCTCGGTGGCCGCGGCGGCGATTTCGTTAACCAGATCGGTGACCTGACTGACTGCACCGCGCATCGTCTCCATATTGTGATTCACGTTATCCGCCTGGGACGTTCCCGATGCGATCAACCCATTGGACGTCTGAATCAGCGCTTTGATTTCACGGGCGGCGGTGGTGGACCGCTGCGACAGATTGCGCACTTCGCCCGCCACAACCGCAAAGCCGCGCCCATGTTCCCCTGCGCGGGCCGCTTCGACCGCCGCGTTCAGCGCCAGAATATTGGTCTGAAACGCAATGCCTTCAATCAGGGTAATAATTTCCCCCACCTTACCCGAGCTGTCACGAATCGCCTGCATTGTCTCCAGCATCGTATTGAGCGCGGCTGAACTGGTGTCGGAGAGATTGCGCGTGTTTTCTGCAAGGTGGCTTGCCTGGCGCGTGTTGTCTGCGGTCTGCCTGACGGTTTCGCTGATTTGGGTCATGCTGGCCGCAGTTTGCTCCAGCGAGGCGGCCTGCTCTTCCGTACGGGCAGACAGGTCCTCATTGCCCGCCGCAATCTGGCCCGACGCACTGCTGACCGACTGTGAAGCGCTGCTGACCGCATGCAAGGCGGCGGAGATGCTTTCCATCAGACGATTATAAGACCGCGCCATAATGCCAACTTCATCACGTCGGCTGTCATCGGCCTTCAGGGAAAGATCAAGATGGGTGCTGGCACGCTCCATCAGCTCGCCAATGGCGTTCAGGCTGTGACGGACACGCATGATGGTTAAAATCGTCAACATGCCCAGGCCGATAATCGCCAGTGCGATACCGGCCACCATGCCCCATTTGGTCAACTGATAAATATGTTGGTTTTGCAGACGTAACGCTTCACCAATTTTACTGTTGAACTCAAACTGATTGCGATAGCTGGCTTTAAGCTGACTGATCGCGCCACCAATGCCTTCATCATCACTCAAGAGTGCCAGGCTGAGTTGATTCTGATGCGACCGGGAGGCCGTGAGAAACGCTGGCAGACTTTGTTTAACGACATCGATCAGCCGGAGTGACTTATCCGTCATCGCCCGATCTTCGTCATTGGTAATATCATTATCGAAATAATATTTCGTTAATGTCGAAATATCCTCAATACGTTTTTGAATCACCGTTTCAAGGCTGGCCAGTTTACCGCTCTCATCTTCAGTCTGATGTCGATATAACGCCACAGAGAGGCGATTACTTTCATCTACCAACCGATTCAGCACTTTGAGCGAATCAATTGTGTTTACCTGCACATATTCAAATCTCGCCTGAAAACCTGAGAGAAGTGAAATGGTTACGATCCCTAGAATAATTAACGAACCTGCCAGAAGTGAAAAAGCCAGAGAGAGTCTTTGCGTCATATTCATTAAACCAAGCTCCTTTCTTTCCCCGAGTGAATTCTCAAAGGAAGCCAGAAATTAATCGGCAATAATAAATAAATATTTATTTCAAATTTTTTAACCTTGAATTCGATTTCAAGTTTAAATTAATTATTCATTGCAAAAAGTTATGGTAATTAAAATAAAATAACAGGCAAAACAATAACCAAATAAACTATATTATTTTGAATAGTAAATATAAAACGTCGCCAAAAAAGAGACACCGTTTCACTGGCGACAGCGTCAGGAAGAGGAAGAAGAGAGGGAGATAACGGCAGGGCCAGCGCACCCTGCCGTTGTTACATCAGGTGCGGGAGGACGGACGCCACAGCCACAGTACGGTAATCGCCAGCGCAAACAGCGCGCCGAAGCCGATGCCGGTCGCCACCGCAGGCGCACCGGCCCGAATGGCTAAGGTATACAGCCCCAGCATCACCAACATGGCGGTGTTTTCAACCAGGTTCTGCACCGCAATGGCATTGCCAGCGCCGACGCTCTGTTTGCCTCGCTCCTGCAACAGCGCGTTAAGCGGCACCACAAAGAAACCGCCCAGTACGCCAATCACCAGCAGCAGCAGGTAAGCATTCAGCATGGTATGTTGCAGCGAGAAAATCACTACCATCACCCCAATCAGCACACCGGCAGGCATACAGCGGCGCACGGTTTCCAGCGTCACCAGCCTGGCCGCCAGCGCCGCGCCGACCACAATCCCTATCGCCACCATGGCATTCAGCGTGGTCGGGGTTTTGTTATCCTGGATACCCAGCGCCACCGGCACCCACAGCACCAGCAGAAAACGCAGCGTGACGCCAGCGCCCCAGAACATGCTGGTGCCGAGCAGGGAAAAGCGCGTTTCGGGATTATTCCACAGCACGCGCGTCGCGCGGCTAAAACTGCGCAGCATCGCGGTAAAGTTCCAGCTCTGGCCGGGACGTGCAGCCTGCAGTTTGGGAATAAACAGGTTTGCCGTTACCGCCACGGCATAGGTCAGGGCGCAGACCGCTAGCGCGGCAACCAGATTCCAGTCCGCCAGAATGCCGCCCGCCACAGAACCGAGCAGGATGGCCGCAATGGTCGAGGCTTCCATCAGTCCGTTGGCTTTAACCAGCTTCTCGTCATGGGCAATTTCCACGAGGATGCCGTATTTAGCGGGCGAATACGCCGCCGCGCCGATCCCCACCAGGGTGTAACCCAGGAAAGGATTAAAACCAAAGCAGATGATCATCGCGCCCAGCAGCTTCAGGCTGTTGGCAAACATCATCACCCGGCCTTTGGCAAAACTGTCAGCCATCTGCCCCACAAAGGGGGCCAGCAGGATATAGGTCGCGACAAACAGCATCTGCAGGACCGGTTGGCTCCAGTCGGGGTAGAACTGGTTTTTCAACAGCGCCAGAGTGGCAAAAAGCAGGGCATTATCGCCAAACGCCGAGAAAAACTGCGCCACCATTACCGCTATCATGCCGCGCGACAATAACGGCGCATCACGTTCTACCATCATGCCTGTTCCTCTTCCGCCATTTTTTTCAGGGTGACATAGTCAGGTTTACCACTGCCGAGTAAGGGCAGCGTTTTTACGACGCGGATATCGCGCGGCACGGCCAGATCGGCGGCTCCCAGCTCGCGGGCGGCTTTTTGCAGGCCGTCACGGGCCAGTGCGCTGTCGGTAGTAAACAGCACTAATGCTTCACCACGATTACCGTCAGGGCGCAGCGAGGCAGCATGCTGTTTATCCGGTGAGGCTTTCAGGGCGATTTGCTCCACCACCTCCAGCGACACCATCTCGCCAGCTATTTTCGCAAAGCGTTTGGCTCGCCCCTGAATCTGGCAGAAGCCGCCATCATCGAAGCTGACGATATCGCCGGTATCGTACCAGCCTGCTTCCATCTGCCCCTCGCCGTTATCGGCCGCCGGGGTTTCCAGCACGCCGGGATTTTCGACCCGCAGATAGCCCTTCATGATATTGGGGCCACGCAGTTGCAGGCGACCGCCGTTTTCAATGCCCGGCACCGACATCAGACGAGAATCCATCCCGGGCAGGATGCGGCCAACGGTATGCGCTTTGGCGGCCATTGGTACGTTGATCGCCACCACCGGTGCGCATTCGGTCACGCCATAACCTTCCAGAATACGGATACCGTACTTGTCCATATACAGCTGGCGCGTGTTCTCCTGCAGCTTCTCCGCCCCGGCCACCACGTAGCGCAGGCGCGCAAAGTCATAGGGCTGAGCAAAGCGGGCATAATTGCCCAGAAACGTCGAGGTGCCAAACAGCACAGTGCAGTTACGGTCGTAAACCAGCTCCGGCACAATCCGGTAGTGCAGCGGGCTGGGATAAAGAAACACCTGCGCGCCGGTCATCAGCGGCGTGAACAGCCCTACGGTCAGGCCGAAAGCATGAAACAGCGGCAAGGCCGACATAAAGCGGTCGCGCGGCGTAAAGTCCGCCACGGTACGGATCTGCTCAACGTTGGCCAGCAGGCTTTTGTGGGAGTGCACCACACCTTTGGGATGGCCTTCCGATCCTGAGGTAAACAGCACCATCGCCGCCTCTTCAGGCTGCTGCGCCACCTGGGCCTGGCGCGGCACAATCAGGTGCGCCAGTATCCAGAGCTTGTCCTTGAGCGTCACGGTCTCTTTCAGATCTTCCAGGTAGATCCACTGCACCTCTGTCAGGCCCTGCGGCAGGTGCCACAGGTTACCTTTATCCAGAAACTGGCGGGAGGTAAACACCGTTTTCACCTGGGAGGCGGTGAGCGCCGCGCGCATGCCGCTGACGCCTGCGGTGTAATTCAGCATCGCGGGCACGCGCCCGCGCAGAGACGCGCCCAGGATTGCCGCCGCCGTGACCGTCGCGTTGGGCAGCAGCAGTCCGACATATTCTTTGGGCTGGCTGTAACGTTCCAGAATACGGCCAACGCCCAGGGCTTTTTTCAGTAAGCCGGTGTAGCTGTCGGGTTTGAAATTTACGTCTTCAATGCAGCGTTTAAAGGCGCCGTAGCGCTGGCGGGCATTGAGAAAGGCCTCGAACAGGGTTTCCCGCGGGCGCACGGCCATGCGCGCTTCCATCATAATATGGTGCAGGTGCTCACCGGCCAGCACGCGACGATCACGGGCGCGCTTCGCCTCAGGCATTGGAATATGGGTGCCGGGTAAAATGTTCAGGGTAATGCGGGGGAACAAACGGCGCTTAAAGACGCCCGCCAGGCGACCAAACGGGGTAAATTCTGCGCCTTCAATGCGCATCGGCACCACGGTTGCACCAGATTTTGCCGCCACAAAGCCTGCCCCGCTGTAGATCTTCATCAGCGATCCGGTGACGGTAATGCGACCCTCGGGGAAAATCACCACCGGGCGACCGCTGTCGATGAGCCGCACCAGTTGCTTCAGCGCCATCGGCTTCATGGGGTCAAGCGGGACGAAATCCGCATAGGGTTTGATCAGACGTAAAAACCAGTGATCGCTGATCGACGAATAGATCGCAAAAACCGGTTTGATGGGCAGAAACAGCGCCAGCAGCGCCCCATCCAGAAACGAGGTGTGATTGGGCGTAATCAGCACCTTCTGCTTATGCAGTTCAGCGGTATCGCCCCGTAATTCCACCCGCCACAGCAGGCGAAATACCAGGCGGAAAAAAGTGAATAACATGCCGGCTCCTTAGCATCATGAAAAACAGCCACTCACGATGCAGGATTTAGGCGGAATCGACAACTGATTATTGGCAGAATTCAGCGCGATGTCCGCCTTCAGGGTGCGGTATGCCAGCCGCCGCCCAGCGCTGCGATAAGTGCCACGCTGCTCACCCACTGGGTGCTTTTTAGCGTCAGTAAACTTTGTTGTGCGCTCAGGCTGCTGTTTTCCGTTGTCGCCACATCCAGATAGTCAATCATCCCGGCCTCATACTGATTGCGCGTGACCTGGGCCGAGGTCTGCGCGGCGGCGGTGGCGCGCTGCTGCGCGGCGATTTCGCCCTGCAGGGTATTCAGCTCCACCAGCCGGTCTTCGACATCCTGCATCGCCGTCAGCACCGTCTGCCGATAGTTCGCCACGCTGGCATCATAGGCGGCGCGGGCCTGCTCAACGCTGGCCGAGGTCGCGCCGAAGTCCAGCAGCGTGCCGCTTAGCTCTGGCCCCAACGACCAGACGCGGTTAGGTAAGGCGAACAGGTTATGCAGCGCAGAGGCACTCACGCCGCCGCTGGCGCTGAGGGTGAGATCGGGGTAATAACCCGCAACCGCCACACCGACCGCCGCATTGGATGCCGCCATTTTACGCTCGGCGTAGGCGATATCCGGGCGACGCTGCAGCAGTTCGGACGGTAAGCCGCCGGGAACCGCGGGCAGCGTCGCCATCAGTGTTGCCACAGGCAGGCTGAAATCCGCAGGCGCTTTGCCCACCAGCAGGGCGATAGCATGTTCCATTTGAGCGCGCTGCCACTGATAATCCTGTGCCGAAGCGCTGGCGCTCTCCAACTGTTGCTGCGCCTGAGCCACCGTAGCGCGCGATTCTGTCCCCGCCTGATACTGGTTCTGTATCACCCTCAGATAGCGTTGATAGGCGGCAATGCTCTGCTGATACAGCGCAATTTTTTCGTCCATGATGCGTAACTGGAAGTAGTCCTCCGCCAGCTCGGCCTGGGCGCTCAGGGTGATATTGGCCAGCTCGGCGGCGCTGGCCTGCGCGCTGGCCTGATTTTCTTCCCGCGTTCGACGCAGTTTGCCCCATAAATCCAGCTCCCAGCTGGCATTCAGTGCCGCCTGATGGCTGCTGCTGGTGGTGCGCGTACTGTCGGTAGCGCCGTGGCTGCCGCTCCGCGTCGTGCTGGCGTCATAGCCTAAGGTGGGAAACAGCGCTGCTCGAGACTGCGCCGCCAGCGCCTGCGCCTGACGATACTGCGCCGCATATTCCGCCACATTCTGATTAGAGATGCTGACCTGGCTGACCAGGCTGCTTAGCGTGGCATCCTGATACACCGTCCACCATGCGCCTTTGTGCTGGTCGTCCTGCGGCGTGGCCTGCTGCCAGCCTTTCGCTTCTTTGTAGTGAACCGGCATAGCCATCGTCGGACGTTGATAATCAGGGCCGACAGTACAACCGCTCAACAGCACCACCAGCACGGCGGGAATAAGTGATTTCATGATTCAGGATTCCGCATGGCGCAGACGACGCCATTGACGTTGAGTGGCACGGCTCAGGCGATCGAGCCACAGATAAATAACCGGCGTGGTAAACAGCGTCAGCAGCTGGCTCAGCGCTAATCCCCCGGCGATGGCAATGCCGAGCGGGCTGCGTAAGTCGGCATCGCCGCCGCTGCCCAACGCCAGCGGCAGCGCCCCGAAGAACGCGGCCAGCGTGGTCATCATTATGGGACGGAAGCGCATCAGGCAGGCCTGGGTAATCGCCTGCTGTGGCGACATGCCCAGCCGCCGCTCGGCATCGATGGCAAAGTCGATCATCATAATCGCGTTCTTTTTCACGATACCAATCAACAGGATAATGCCGATAAGCGCGATTATCGTGAGCTGGGTGTTCGTCAGTAACAGTAACAGCAGCGCGCCGACGCCCGCCGAGGGCAAGGTCGACAGAATGGTCAGCGGGTGAATGTAGCTCTCATACAGCACGCCGAGGACGATATAGACCGCCACCAGTGCCGCCACAATCAGCCACGGCATTGTGGCGGTTAACTGGTTAAACTCGGCCGCCGTCCCGGCATAGCCCGCCTGAATCGTTGAGGGCAAGCCAAGCCGGGCCATCGCCTGCTTGATCAGCGCCTCCGCCTGCTCCAGCGACACGCCGTCATTCAGGTTAAAGGCGATGGTGCTGGTGGCAGACTGTCCCTGATGTGTCACCGTCAGCGGGGCATTGCCGCCCGCGAAGCTGACAAAGGCCGACAGCGGAATGCGATCGCCGTTATCGTTAATCACGTAAAGCTGCTGCAGAATCGCCGGATCGCGGGTATCGCTGTCCTGCAGCGACATCACCACATGATACTGATTCAGCGTGTGGTACAGCGTGGCAATCTGGCGCTGGCTGAAGGCGTTATTCAGCATGGTGTCCAGCATCTTCACATTCACGCCCAGTTGGGTCGCCCGGTCGCGGTCGATAGTCAGCATCACTTCCTGACCGCCGGTTTGCGCGTCGGAATCGACGCTGTTGAGCTGCGGAATCGCCGCCAGCGCCGCCTGGACTTTGGGCGTCCATTCGCGTAGCAGCGCAAGATCGTCCGCCTGCAGGCTGTACTGGTAGCTGGCATTGGCGCTGCGTCCGCCGATGTGCAGGTCCTGCGCCGCCATCAGAAACAGCTGCGCACCGGGGATCTTACTGGTTTTCTGACTTAACCGGTTGGCCACTTCGCTGGCCGTGGCATCACGCTGATCAAAATCTTTTAGCCGGACAAAAAAGTCGGCGTTGTTGCGCGAGCCAAACATCCCGCTGCCCATGGACGACATCACGCTTTCAACCGCCGGATCGGACCGAATGATGTTGGTGAACTGCAGCATTTTGGGCTTCATCGCCTGAAACGAAATATTCTGATCCGCCCGTAAGGCTCCCATCAGCAGGCCGGTATCCTGTTCCGGGAAGAAGCCCTTCTGCACCACCGTATAAAGAAACAGGTTAAGCAGCACGGTCAGCAGCAGGCTGAACAGGGTCAGTTTCTGATGGCGCATCACCCAGTTCAGGCCACGTGAGTAAGCCGCAAGTGCATGGTTTAACTGATTTTCAATCAACTGATAGAACGGATGTGGGCGCTTATATACGCTGGGTTTCGGCTTCAGCAGCCGTGCGCAGAGCATTGGCGTCAGGCTCAGCGAAACAAACATCGAAATCAGCAGAGACACGGTCAAGGTGATGGCAAACTCCCGAAACAGCCGACCCAGCAGGCTGCCCATCAGCAGGATGGGAATAAACACGGCGATCAGCGATACCGTCATCGACAGTACGGTAAAGCTGACCTCGCGCGCACCGCGCAGTGCCGCTCGCAGCGGGCGATGTCCGGCTTCAATATGGCGGGTGATGTTTTCCAGCACCACGATGGCGTCATCGACCACAAAGCCGGTCGAAATGATGAGCGCCATCAGGGAGAGGTTATCCAGGCTGTAGCCCAGCAGGTACATCACCGCACAGGTTCCGATCAGCGAGACCGGCAACGCCAGGGCCGGAATCATGACGGCCTGCAGGTTGCGTAAAAAGACAAACACCACCGCAATAACCAACAGCACGGCAATCAGCAGCGTTTCTTCGGTATCGTAAAGCGAGGCGCGCACGCCCGGTGAACGGTCCACCACCACTTTAAGCTGGGTATCGGCAGGCAGATCTTTTTCCAGGGCTGGCAGTTGGGCTTTGATGGCGTCAATGGTGTCCAGCATATTGGCGCCCGCCTGGCGCTTGATGCCCACCATGACCGCCGGTTGAGCATTGAGGAAGCCCGCCTGATAGCGGTCCTCCACTGAATCGTACACGCTGGCGACGTCGCCCAGGCGCACGACATTGCCGTCTTTGTTGCTGATAATCAGGTTGCGGTAGCTGGCTGCCTTGTCCAGCTGTCCATTGCCGTCCACCATCCACGACTGGCTGCTGCCCTGTAGCGAGCCTTTGGGCAGATTACTGGTGCTGTCGGCCACTGCGCTGCGCACCGTATCAAGCGAAATACCCGCATGGATGAGTTTTAGCGGCTGCAGATCGATGCGCACCGCGGGCAGTGCGCTCCCCATCAGCGACACATCACCCACGCCTTTGACCTGCCCCATCGCCTGTTCGATTTTGCTTTCGGCCAGATCGTAGAGTTCCCCCGGCGTGCGGGTGGCGGAGGTCAGCGCCAGCATCACAATCGGCGCATCCGACGGGTTGGCTTTGTGGTAGGTCGGCAGCGACGCCATCGCGCTCGGCAGCAGGCTGCGTGCGGCGTTGATCGCCGCCTGTACGTCACGTGCCGCGCCGTTGATATCGCGATTAAGTTCAAACTGCAAAATGATGGTGCTGGTGCCCTGTGAACTGTTCGAGGTCATCTCGGTAATACCGGCAATCTGTCCCAGCGACCGTTCCAGCGGGGTGGCAACGGTTGCCGCCATCGTTTCCGGGCTGGCACCGGCCAGGCTGGCGTTAACCATAATGGTGGGGAAATCCACCTGCGGCAGCGGGGCCACCGGCAACAGGCGGTAGCCCAGCACGCCGAGCAGCAGGATCGCCATCGTCAGCAGCAGCGTGGTGACCGGGCGAAAGATAAACAGCCGGGTCAGGTTCATTGCCCGCTCCGCGCCTGTTGCTGTCGGCGTTTCACCCAGGCATTGCCGCGCTGGGCGATGCCGTCAAACCACAGATAGATGACCGGGGTAGAAAACAGGGTCAGCACCTGACTGACGATCAATCCGCCGACAATCACCAGCCCCAACGGTTGGCGCAGTTCTGCGCCCGATCCGGAAGCCAGCATCAGCGGCAGCGCGCCCAGCAGCGCCGCCATGGTGGTCATCAGAATGGGTCGGAAACGCAACAGACAGGCCTGGTGAATCGCGTCCCGGGGCGAAAGATGCTGCTTATTCTCGGCCTCCAGCGCAAAGTCGATCATCATAATGGCGTTCTTCTTGACGATGCCGATCAGCAGAATGACCCCAATCAGCGCAATCAGGCTGAACGCCGTATTGGCCAGCAGCAGGGTTAACAGCGCGCCGACCGCCGCCGAGGGCAGCGTCGAGAGAATGGTCACCGGATGAATAAAACTTTCGTACAGAATGCCCAGCACCACATACATCGTGAGCAGCGCCGCCAGGATCAGCCACAGCGTGTTACTGGTGGCACTCTGAAACGCCGAGGTTTCCCCTTGATAACGCAGCGTCACTGCCGACGGCAGATGCAGCTGTGCAGTCACCTCGCTAATGGCGTTCTGCGCGTCTTCCAGCGAATAGCCGTCACTGAGGTTGAAGGAGATCATCACCGCCGGGAACTGATTCAGCCGCATATGCATCAGCGAACCGGTCCGCTGGTGGATCGTGGCGATGGAGGTGAGTTTGACCATGCCGCTGCTGCTGGTCGTTGTTGCCGTGGGACTGCTGGCGGTCGAAGTTGACGTGGTTTCCGTGCTACTGGTGCTGGTGGACGTACTGCCTGATGCGCTGCTGTTCGTGCTGGCAGAGGGTTTCAGGAACACATCATCAAATGAGGCCGGGCTTTGCTGGTACTGCGGTGCAACTTCCAGCACCACGCGATACTGATTCGACTGGGTAAAGATCGTCGAGACCAGACGCTGCCCAAACGCGCTGTAGAGCGCGGTATCCACGTCCGCGGCGGTGACGCCAACGCGCGCGGCTTTGTCCCGGTTCAGCTCGACATAAGCGACCCGGCCCTGATCCTGCAGGTTGCTGACCACGCCGTTGAACTCTGGCCGTTTCTGCAAAGCCGCCACCAGTTTCGGCGACCAGGTCACCAGGTCTTCGCTGTTGGCATCATCAAGGGTGAACTGATACTGGCTCGGCGTGACCTGATCGTTGACGGTCAGATCCTGTGCCGGTTGCAGGTAGAGCTGAATGCCGACCACGCCTGTTGCTGCCTGCTGGAGCTGTTTGATGATCGCACCGGCTTTGTCATCGCGTTGACCTAAGGGCTTCAGGTTGATCTGCAACCGACCACTGTTCAGGCTGGTGTTATTGCCATCGATACCAATTGTCGAAGAGACGCTCTCGACCGCCGGGTTCTGCATGATCACCGCAGACAGCGCCTGCTGACGTTTCGCCATCTCCGTAAAGGAAACGTCCTGAGAAGCCACCGTTACGCCCTGAATCAACCCGGTATCCTGGATCGGAAAAAAGCCTTTCGGGACAATCATATACAGCAGCGCGGTCAGGGCAAAGGTCGCCAGCGCCACCAGCAGCGTCAGTTTCTGATGGTCCAGCACCAGGGTCAGCAGGCGATCATAGCCGCGAATGAGCCGGTCGAAAATCTCGCCGCCTTTGCGCGCAAAGCGGGACTGTTTCTCTGGCGGAATATGGCGCAGCAGGTAGGCACAGAGCATTGGCGTTAAGGTCAGCGAGACCAGCATCGAGACCAGAATGGACACCGCCAGCGTGATGGCAAACTCGCGAAACAGGCGTCCTACGACATCGCCCATAAACAGCAGCGGAATCAGCACCGCAATCAGGGAAAAGGTCAGCGAGATAATGGTAAAGCCAATCTGCTGCGATCCTTTTAACGCCGCTTCCATCGGTGGCTCGCCCGCTTCCAGCCGTCGGGAAATGTTCTCGACCACCACAATCGCGTCATCGATAACAAAGCCGGTGGCAATGGTCAGCGCCATCAGCGACAGGTTATTGAGGCTGAAGCCCGCGAGATACATGACGCCAAAGGTTCCCACCAGCGAGAGCGGCACCGCCACGCTGGGAATCAGCGTCGCTGCCACGTTGCGCAGGAACAGAAACGTCACCATCACCACCAGCGCAATCGAGAGCATCAGCTCAAACTGCACGTCGCTGATGGAAGCACGAATGGTCTGGGTACGATCGGACAGGACCGTCATTTTCACGCCGTCGGGCAGCGCGGCCTGCAGCGTCGGCAACTGCGCCTTGATGCTGTCGACCACCTGGATAACGTTGGCCCCGGGCTGCCGCTGCACGCCGATCACGATAGCCGGGCTGCCGTTGGCCCAGGCAGACTGAAAGCTGTTCTCCGGCCCCTGTTCTATATGCGCGATATCCTTCAGCCTCAGCGCCGCCCCGTTCTGGTAGGTCAGGATCAGGTTGCCGTATTCGGCAGCGGTGCGCAGCTGGTCATTGGCATCGATCGTCACCGAGTGATAGCGACCGTCAAATCCGCCTTTGGAACCTTTAACATTGCTGTTGCTGATTAACGTATTCACGTCTGCCAGCGTCAGGCCATGGGCCGCCAGCGCCTGAGGGTTCATCTGTACGCGAATCGCCGGTTGATGGCCGCCCGCGAGCGTCACCATGCCCACGCCGGAAATTTGCGACAGCTTCAGTGCCACGCGCGTATTCACCAGATCCTGAACCTGCGTCAGTGGCAGCGTGTCCGAGCTGGCGGCTAAGGTGATCACCGCGCTGTCGGCCGGATTGACTTTCTTATAGGTGGGCGGATTCGGCAGATCGGTCGGTAGCAGATTACTGGCTGCGTTAATGGCGGCCTGCACCTCCTGTTCGGCCACGTCCAGCGACAGATCCAGGCTGAACTTCAGCGTGATGATGGACGATCCGCTGGAGCTGGTCGAGGTCATCTGGCTGAGTCCCGACATCTGCCCCAGTTGGCGCTCCAGCGGCGAAGTCACCGTCGAGGCCATGACATCCGGACTCGCGCCGGGATAGAGCGTTGTCACCTGGATGGTGGGGTAATCGACCTGCGGCAGCGCCGAGGTGGAGAGAAACCGGTAGGCAAAAATACCGGCGATCAGCACGCCGGCCATCAGCAGGATGGTGGCGACCGGTCGCAGGATAAAGAGGCGTGACGGATTCATTGGGCCTCGGCAGGTGCGGTCGGTTGAGTGCTGTCTGCGACCGCGACTTTACTGCCGTTGGTCAGGCGATCGATCCCTTCTGTAACCAGGCGGTCACCGGGCTTCACGCCCTGCAGAACAGCCTGCCACGCTTCGCCATACGCCGGGCCTGCGGTGACCGGCTGCCGGGTGACGGTGTTGTCTTTATTGATGATAAAGACAAAGCTGCCGTCGCTGCTCAGCTGCAACGCCTGCGCCGGAATGATGGTGGCGTTTTTCAGCACGCTGGTTTGCAGGCGAACGTTGACAAACTGGTTGGCGTACAGCGCCTCGTCGTCGTTAGCAAACATCGCTTTCAGTGCAATGGTGCCGGTCGCCGTGTCGATCTCATTACTGATAAATTTCACCTGTCCCTGACTCAGCACATGCTGATTATCCTGATCGAAGGCGGTGGCGGGCAGCGTCTGATCGTGATGAAGGGCTTTCACCAGCGTCGGGATATGGCTTTGTGGCACGCTGAAGGTGACGGCGGCAGGCTGCATCTGGGTAATGGTTACCAGCCCGGTGGTTGAGCTGCTCTGAATCATATTGCCCGGATCGACCTGACGTAGCCCTACCCGACCGCTGACGGGCGCGGTGATGCGCGCGTAGCCGATGTTAAGCCTGGCGCTGGCGATCTGGGCCTGATCGGCGGCAACCGCACCACGATACTGCCCCACGGTCGCGATTTGCGTATCCAAATCCTGTCGGGACAGGGAGTCCTGAGCCGCCAGTTTGCGGTAGCGCGCCAGCGTCAGTTCGGCGCTTTTCAGCAATGCCGCGTTTTCGCTGAGCTCGCCCTGATACTGGTTCAGCGTTGCCTCGTAGCTGCGGGGATCGATCTGCGCCAGCAGCTGGCCCGCTTCAACTTTCTGCCCTTCGGTGAAGTAAACCTTTTCCAGTTGACCGTCCACCCGGCTGGTGACCGTCACGCTGGCGTTAGGAATAACCGTGCCGGGCGCGTTGAGATAGACCGGCACATCGGCCGTGCTGGCGGTGCCGCTGTGCACCAGCGTCGTACCGCCCTTCAGCATACCGGGACCCGCGTGGCGCGCATGACCACCGGCGGGCATATTGCCCCCTGCGCCTCTATGGCCCAGCAAGCGCCAGGCCACGCCGGCGACAATGAGCAGCACAATGAGCAGAAGCAGCCATTTCAGCCAGCGGGAACCACGGGAACGGGAGACGTAAGTAGTCATCGAACTCTTCAGATATTGAGGAAAAAGGGAATCCTCATCAGGAGGAGGATTCATCGAAACGGCATCAGCAAAGATTATCAGCTACTTGTGTTACGACTTTCCATCGCCAAACCGTAAGGTTTGCGTTAAGAAACCTTACCAGTCTGCTGTCAGCAAGGCGAGCGCGCAGAGAAAGGGCGCGTGGATACGATGGCTGACCATGCCGGAGACGAAGGCAGGCCTGTGCTTCAGGCAAAAAAAACCCACGCATCTGCGTGGGTTGGTGTAATAACGATTGGCCTTGCCGGAGCAGTGCCCGTTTTCACACCCATCAATACCTCTGGGATTTCCATCTTCTCACTCTGTGAGGGACAGGGACAGATGAAAAAGGAAAATGAATTCGGCGAAATGAAACGAGGTGTAAAAACATCCACACCTCGCTTACAGTTTGATTTGGTTAGGATTTATCTGAACCGCTATCCACAGGCTTGCTGTAGATAGCATCCGGGGCAATATTCATGTGCTTGAGCACCGGCCCCATGATGTTACCGAACACCGGCGCAGCCACGGAGCCGCCGAAGTGATCGCCTGCGGTCGGATGGTTAATCATGACCACCAGCGCCACCTCGGGATGACTGGCCGGGGCAATCCCGGCGGTGTAGTTGACATAGCCACCGTCATACTTCCCGCTGGTGCCCATTTTTTCCGCCGTACCGGTTTTGGTGGCCAGACGGTAGCCCGGCACCGCCGCCTTGACGCCGGTCCCGCCCGGTAAGACGTCACTTTCCAGCATGTGCACGACTTCCTTCACCGTTTCCGGGTTCGCGACCTGCTTGCCCAGCACCGGCGGCGTGACTTTGGTGATCGACAGCGGACGATAAACGCCATAGGAACCCAGCGTGGCGTATTCCCGGGCAATTTGCAGCGGCGTGACGCGCAAACCATAGCCAAAGGAGAAGGTCGCGCGTTCGATATCCGCCCAGCGCGTGCGGTGCAACGGGAAGTAGCCCACGCTTTCACCGGTTAAGCCTAACCCGGTCGGTTTGCCAAGACCAAACGCATAGAAGGTGTTTACCAGCGCCTCTGCCGGCATCGCCAGGGCAATATGCGACACGCCGATGTCGCTCGATTTTTGCAAGATACCGGTCATGGTCAGACGTGGCCAGTGGCCGACGTCGCGAATCAGGTGGCCGTTAACCCGGTAAGGCGTGGTATCCAGCACAGAATCCGGCCGCACCAGGTGGCGCTCCAGCCCTTCCATCACCACCAGCGGTTTTACCGTCGAGCCCGGTTCGTAACTGTCGTTAATGGCAGTATTGCGCATCTGCGCCGGGGTTGCCCCCTGATAGTTGTTGGGATTGAACGACGGATAAGAGGCCATTGCCAGAATCTCGCCGGTGTCAATTTTGACCAACACCGCCGCGCCCGAATCGGCCTTGTTTAACAGCACGCCATCGCGCAGCTTACTGTACAGCGTGTACTGGCTGAATTTATCGATGCTGAGCTGGACCGTGGGCGGCTGCGTGGGCGGCTGATAGCTGATCATTGAGATGATATTGCCCGCCGCATCCTGGCGATAGACTTCTTTACCCGGCTGGCCCTGCAGGACTTTATCGAAGCCTTTTTCCAGACCGTTCAGGCCCGTGTTATCGGCCCCGACAATCCCTATCAGCGGTGCGGAGGCTTCACTCATCGGATAAAAACGGCTGTCATCGTAAACTTCACTGATGCCCTTAAGCTTCAGATCTTTGATGTCTTTGGCGATCCCCAGCTCGACTTTGCGACCAAGGTAGAGGAAACGACGTTTTGGGTTCGCGGTGATTTGCGCCGCCACCTCTTCGGGTCGCATACTCAACGCCGCCGCCAGATAGGCCCATTTGGCGCTGGTAAAATCAGGATTGCTCTCCAGCACGCGCTGCGGGTCGGCGATCACGTCCCGCGACGGCACGCTGAGCGCCAGCGCTTCGCCATTGCGATCCAGCAACGTGCCGCGGCTGGTGGGCAAGGTGACGGTGCGCAGCGAGCGCTGATCGGCCTCATGCTCAAGCATCGGCTGGTTAAGAAACTGCAAATCAGCCACGCGCGCCAGCAGAACCGCCAGGCAGGTAAATACGCCGAGGCAGATCAGACGAAAACGGAAAGGGTTAAACGGGGCTTTTATCTGGTCTTTACCCAGTAATTTTTTAATCCGGGGCATGGCAATCCGCTGCGCTTAAAAAAAAAGAGGTCAATCCAGCAGTTATAATCAAAGCGCTGGCAAAAACACAGGAAAACTGTGTATCAGTTCGTTATCGTTCATTTTGTTCAGGGCAAAAAAAACCTGCGTATCTACGCAGGTCGGTGTAATCAAGAAAAAATCAATTGATGTTCACCCATCAATACCTCTGGGACCCTGACTGTAGCAAGCGGTGCGGCTTTTTTGCCACGACTGAAACGCAACAGATGCCTGCAAAATGTAACCAGCCATGAGATCCTTACGCTTTTGTGCAAACGGCATGTTTTTTAATGTCAACCAGGCAACTCATGGCATTGGGCCCCTGCGTCAGGGATGATGTGCCGATATCCAGGGTTAACACGTTCGGGTTACCTGCACGGTCATAGGGCTGCCACGCTTTGCCAAAGCCGGGATCAAACCACGCGCCGGTGGCAATGATCACCACGCCCTGCTTCAGCCCTTCTGTTAACCGCACGCCAGCCAGTATTTTACCGCGCGCATTACTGACCTCAATCGCATCGCCGTCCTCGATATCACGCGCCGCCGCATCCGCCGGATGCATATACAGGGTTTCATGCCCGGCGGTTTTGTTGCCCTGAACGCTGGCCGTCGCATCTAACTGGCTGTGTAGCCGGTCCGATGGCTGAATGGAGATCATGTGAAGCGGATAATCACGGCTGGCTGCCGCGCCCAGCCATTCCTGAGGCTCACGCCATTCCGGATGCCCGGCCATATCTTCCAGCTGGTAATCCGCGATGGTCTGACAGAACAGCTCAATTTTACCGCTCGCGGTCTGAATTGGGTTGGCCTCGGGATCGGCGCGGAAATCTTCCATAAAAATGTAGGGCTTGCCGCCTTCGGGAATCTCCACAAAGCCACGCTGCCAGAACTCAGCGAACTCAGGGAAAGGAATGCCACGACGGCCATGCGCCACCGCACATTGCTGGTAGAGATGTTCTATCCACTGCATCTCGTTGCGCCCTTCGGTGAAGGTGTCGCGATAGCCTAAGCGCTCTGCCAGATCGGCAAAAATATCAAAGTCATTGCGCGCCTGATGCTGCGGCTTAATCGCCTGATGCATCGCCAGCACAAAACGGTCACGCGATGAACCGCCGATATCATTGCGCTCCAGCGTGGTGGTAGCGGGCAGTACGATATCGGCCATCTGTGCAGCAGCCGTCCAGACAATATCCTGAACCACCACGGTATCGGGCTTCTGCCAGCCTTCCACCAGCCGGTTAAGCTGTTGATGATGGTGGAACGGATTGCCGCCCGCCCAGTGCACCATATGAATGTCCGGATAGTGCAGAGTGTCGCCCTGGAAACCGTAAGGCTGGCCGGGGTTAAGCAGCATGTCGCTGATGCGCGCCACCGGAATGGACAGACCCGATGGATTCGGCCCGGTGCTCATCATCGGCGCGGGGCCTTCCTGACGCGGATTGCCTACGCTGTTCATTGAGCCGTGCCCAAACGAGAAGCCCGCGCCCGGCAAGCCCGGCTGCCCGAGCATGGAAGAGAGCGCGATCATCATCCAGTAAGGCTGTTCGCCACGGTGGGCGCGCTGGACGGAATAGGAGCAGGTGATAAAACTGCGTTTGCCGATCAGCTGCTGTGCCAGTTGCACAATGCGATCCGCCGGGATATCGGTGATCTTACTTGCCCAGCCGGCAGTTTTGGCGATGCCGTCGCTTTCGCCCAGCAGATAGGCACGCAGTTGCGGCCAGCCGGTGCAGTGACGGGAAAGAAACGCCTCGTCGGTCGCGCCGCGCTGATAAATTTCATAGCCCAGGGCCAGCATCAACGCCACATCGGTATTGGGCCGGATCGGTATCCACTCTGCGTTAACGAACGCAGGACAGTCGTCGCGCATCGGGCTGATGTTAATCACCGGCGTGCCTTTCGCCGCCAGCTGCTCCAGCGCCGGTTTCAGGCTGTGCTGGCCTGCGCCGCCGGATGCGATTTGCGCGTTTTTCAGCGCCAGTCCACCGAAGGCGACAAACACTTCCGCATGTTCCACCACCTGCGGCCAGTCGGTGACGCGCCCGGTCAGCGGCATGTAGGTGCCCATCACGTAGGGCAGGAAAAACTGCGCGGCGCCCCAGCTGTAGTTGCCTTGCTGATCGACCCCGCCGCCGCCCTGGAAGTAGAAGCGGCGCACCAGCGTACGCGCATGGTTAACCCGTCCTGCCGATGACCAGCCGTAAGAGCCGTTAAAAATGCCCGACGCACCGTAGCGTTCGCGAATGCGGCGATTTTCCTCTGCCACCAGATCCAGTGCGGTATCCCAGTCAACGGCAACAAAATCTTCGCGTCCGCGCAGCGTACGGTCGCTGTTTTCGCGGGATTTCAGCCATGAGCGGCGCACCATCGGCTGGCGAATGCGCTTGTCTGAATAAACCAGTTCAGGAATGGTGTTGAGCATCGGCGAGGGATCGGCGTCAGCAAAAAAAGGTTCACAGCCGATAAGACGGTCATTTTCGCTTACCGCAGTGAAGGCGCCCCAGTGCGCCAGATGTGGCACTTTTATTTTCATGGTCATCGCTTTGGCAGGTGTTGGGATAAGCAGCATAGCATGGGCCAGGCCCCTGGCAGAAGGCATCACCAACCGTCTGATTTTACCCTGTTTGCGACAGCGCTGGCATTCTGTTGTCTTGATGTGCGCCCGCTTTTCCGTAACACTGGTGCGATGTGTAAACGTTTCCCCAAAATCAGGTAAACGCATGGCTACCATTAAGGATGTTGCCCGGTTGGCGGGTGTTTCTGTCGCCACGGTTTCCCGCGTGATCAATAATTCACCTAAAGCCAGTGACAGTTCACGTCAGGCTGTCAGTCAGGCCATGGAATCGCTGCAGTATCATCCAAACGCCAATGCACGGGCGCTGGCCCAGCAGTCAACCGAAACCCTGGGGCTGGTGGTTGGCGATGTTTCCGATCCTTTTTTCGGCGCGATGGTTAAAGCCGTTGATGAGGTGGCAGGCCAGACGGGCAACTTTTTGCTGATTGGTAACGGTTACCATAATGAGCAAAAAGAGCGCCAGGCGATTGAACAACTGATGCGGCATCGCTGCGCGGCGCTGGTGGTTCACGCCAAAAAAATCCCCGACAGCGAGCTGGAAGTGTTGATGAAGCAAATGCCGGGCATGGTGTTGCTGAACCGGCTGCTGAAAGGGTTTGAAAAGCGCTGTATCGCGCTCGATGACCGCTACGGTGCCTGGCTCGCCACGCGCCATCTGATTCAACTGGGCCACCAGAATATTGCCTTTATCTGCTCCACCCACACCATTTCCGATGCCGAAGATCGCCTGCAGGGTTATTACGATGCGCTGCAGGAGCATGGTCTGCCCTGCAATGACAGGCTGGTCGCCTGGGGCGAACCGGACGAAGTCGGCGGTGAACAGGCCATGACCGAACTGTTGGGACGGGGTAAAAACTTCACCGCCGTGGCCTGCTACAACGACTCCATGGCAGCCGGTGCGCTGGCGGTGCTGAGCGATAACGGCGTGCAGGTGCCGGAAGAGATGTCATTGATCGGCTTTGATGACGTGCTGGTTTCCCGCTACGTTCGCCCGCGTTTAACCACCGTGCGTTACCCGATTGTCACGATGGCCCAGCAGGCCGCCGAACTGGCTCTGGCTCTCGCGCATCAACAGCCGCTGCCCGAAGTGACCAATATGTTCAGCCCTACGCTGGTACGTCGCCATTCGGTTGGTGGCCCGATTACCTCATCCTGATTTCACCTTTATCATGCCGCGCGCTCAGCGCGGCATTCAACCCACACGGAGCGCGCCACCCCCGTGTGCAGAGTGCTTTTCCCGTCCTCCTCTTTCAGCCGTTGCGTTCTGTGGACTCAGCCAGGGCATTGGTGTTGCAGGAAGGCTACGGAAAAGGTCAATGCACAGCATCTTTCGGCGTGACGACACTGGCACGCGGTTCCCTGCGAGCCAATGGCAAAAAAGAACGATAAACAGAGTTAAGCCATTTTGCGGCGGTAAGCAAATTAGCGCGCAGAGTAAGGCGATCCTGGGTCGTTTTTTTCCGGCGCTGGTTTTATCTCCTTGTTCACGGCTTCTTTGCTTCAGGTCAAAAACAAGCCAATTAATTCGCTGCAATTACTACATGTTGAGCCTAAAATCCAAAAACACACCTATATGTAGTTAATGGAGAGAAAATGGCAACGGTGGTGGTGAAGCGCGACGGATGCCGCGTAGGCTTTGACGCACAGCGTATCGCTGCAGCGGTGGCGGCCGCGGCACGGGCAGCAAATGTGGAAGATGCACCCTGGTGCGCTACGGTGGCCGATCGGGTCAGTACCCAACTGGCCGATCGCGAGGAAGTGGATATTGGTGATATCCAGTATGCGGTGGAAGAAACGTTGATGGCGGGGCCTTATCCTCAGCTGGCACGCGCCTATATTGAGTATCGTCACGATCGCGACGTAGAGCGCGAACGCCGCAGCCAGCTGCATCACGCCATTCGCGGTCTGGTGGATCAGACCAACGCCGCCCTGCTGCATGAAAATGCCAATAAAGACAGCAAAGTGATCCCGACACAGCGCGATCTGCTGGCCGGGATCGTGGCAAAACACTACGCCCAGCAGCAGATCCTGCCACGAGATGTCGTGCAGGCGCATGAGCGCGGCGAGATCCACTATCACGATCTCGACTATTCGCCCTTCTTTCCCATGTTTAACTGCATGCTGATCGATCTGCAAGGCATGCTGACCAACGGCTTTAAAATGGGGAATGCCGAGATCGAGCCGCCGAAATCCATTGCCACCGCAACGGCCGTTACGGCGCAGATTATTGCTCAGGTCGCCAGCCATATTTATGGCGGTACCACCCTGAATCGCATCGATGAAGTGTTGGCACCCTATGTGGAAAAGAGCTTCGCTAAGCACCTTGCCGTGGCTCAGAGCTGGCACATTCCTCAGGCGGAAGCCTATGCCCGCGAGCGCACGGAAAAAGAGTGCTATGACGCCTTTCAGTCGCTGGAATACGAAGTGAACACGTTACATACGGCGAATGGCCAAACGCCGTTTGTAACCTTTGGTTTTGGCCTGGGCACAAGTTGGGCAGCACGGCTGGTTCAGACCGCCATTCTGCGTAACCGCCTGGCTGGGCTGGGTAAAAACCACAAAACCGCTGTGTTTCCTAAACTGGTGTTTACGATTCGTGAAGGCATTAACCGCCGTGCGAACGATATTAACTATGATATCAAGCAACTGGCGCTGACCTGTGCCAGCAAGCGGATGTATCCCGATATTCTTAATTACGATCAGGTCGTTAAGGTCACCGGCTCCTTTAAAACCCCGATGGGCTGCCGCAGCTTCCTGGGCGTTTATGAAGAAAACGGCAAGCAGATTCATGAAGGCCGCAACAACATCGGGGTCATCAGCCTGAATTTACCGCGCATTGCACTGGAAGCCGCTGGCGACGAAACCCGTTTCTGGGCGTTGCTGGATGAACGGCTGGCGCTGGCAAAGCGGGCACTCATGACGCGCGTCGCCCGGTTGGAAAAAACCAAAGCCCGCGTTGCGCCGATCCTCTATATGGAAGGAGCCTGCGGCGTCCGGCTCAATGCCGATGATGAGATTGGCCCGATTTTTCGTAACGGTCGCGCCTCGCTGTCGCTGGGCTACATCGGTTTGCATGAAACCCTGAACGCCCTGAGTGGCGCAAAACAGCATCCTTTCGATGATGCGACACTGCGTGCCAAAGGCGTTGCCATCGTGGCACGGATGCGCGCCGCGACCGACGCCTGGAAAGACGAAACCGGCTATGGCTTCAGCCTTTACAGCACGCCCAGTGAAAACCTGTGTGACCGTTTCTGCCGTCTGGATGCCGCACAGTTCGGGGTGGTAAACGGCGTTACCGATAAAGGCTACTACACCAACAGCTTTCATCTGGACGTCGAGAAGAAGGTGAATCCTTACGATAAGATCGATTTTGAAGCGCCCTATCCTTCGTTGGCTAACGGCGGGTTTATCTGTTACGGCGAATATCCCAACGTGCAGCACAACCTGAAAGCGCTGGAAGACGTTTGGGATTACAGCTACGACCGGGTGCCTTACTACGGCACCAATACGCCCATTGACGAGTGCTACGACTGCGGTTTTAACGGTGAGTTTACCTGCACCAGCCGTGGCTTTACCTGTCCCAACTGTGGCAATCACGATCCTGCGCGGGTTTCGGTTACGCGGCGCGTGTGTGGTTACCTGGGAAGCCCGGATGCCCGTCCGTTCAACGCCGGTAAACAGCAGGAGGTTCAGCGTCGGGTTAAACACCTTGATAGCGGACAGCTGGGATGATGCGCATCCATCGCTACTATGATGTCGATATTGTTAACGGTCCCGGCACACGCTGTACGCTGTTTGTTTCGGGCTGCGAGCACCAGTGCCGTGGCTGTTACAATCAGAGCACCTGGCGGCTGGATTCTGGCGTGCCTTTTACACTGGCGATGGAAGAGCAGCTACTGGCTGACTTGAAAGATACGCGCATCCCGCGTCAGGGTTTATCGCTGAGCGGCGGCGATCCGCTGCATCCCCACAATGTGCCGCATATCCGTCGCCTGGTGAAACGGGTCAAACAGGAGTGCGCCGGCAAAGACATCTGGTTGTGGACCGGCTATGAGATGCAGACGCTCAGCCCGGCGCAGCGGGCAGTCCTGCCCTGGATAGACGTCATGATTGACGGGCGGTTTGAAGCGGCAGAGAAAGATGCCACGCTTCTGTGGCGTGGCAGCCGCAATCAGCAAATCTGGTACTTACGCTGACGCACGCGGTATATCACCCGACGCGATCAGCGTGAACCCGGATTTTTCCTCAGCAAACGCCTGGTGATGCAGGCAGCGCGCTACATCCTGGGCCGAGACGGCGCGCCAGTTGCCAGGCAGCCAGGCGAACAGCGGGGCCATCAGGCTTTCCCCACGGCGTTTATCTTTTCGCTCACCCAGCAACAGTGAAGGCCGGACCACCGTCAGGTGCGGCCAGTCCTGATGGCGCAACGCATTTTCCATCTCACCCTTAACGCGATTGTATAAAAAAGGGGAATGACGATTTGCGCCGTGCGCGCTGACCACCAGCATCTGTCTGGCGCCCAGACGTAAACCGTTCAACGCAGTATCCACCACCAGCGTGTAATCTACGTGGATAAATGCCTGTTTACTGCCCGCCTGTTTGCGGGTCGTGCCCAGGCAGCAAAATACCGTCGTCAAGGGTGTGTCCAGCGGGCGCAGGACATCGGTTAGATCGGCTTCAACCGGATTGATCACCTTATCCATTGCCGGCAGCGCACGGCGAGTCGGCGCAATAATTTCATCAACGCGCGGGTCATCGATCAGTAAACGCAGCAGATGCGATCCCACTAACCCGGTTGCGCCCGTCAGTAATATACGATTCATCTCGGAATATTCCCTGTTTCGCCGCCAGCCGTGCAAAATCTGGCCAATGTGAGCCGCCTGGCTTGCGTTCTCAGAATCGACAACCAGACTTAACAGGTAATCAGGATAGCGCAGTATGCGCCTAACATGCCTAAAGGAGGGTAAAGATGAGCACCAAAATTGCGGTTCTGATCACCGATGAATTTGAAGACTCTGAGTTTACCTCGCCAGCCGAGATCTACAAACGCGCAGGCTATGAAGTGGTAACGATTGAGGAGCAAGCGGGCAAAACCGTGAAAGGCAAACAGGGTGAGGCTGAAGTCACTATCGATCGCAGCATCGACGAAGTGAGTCCGGCAGAATTTGATGCCCTGCTGTTGCCAGGCGGACACTCACCGGATGCATTGCGCGGTGACGATCGCTTTGTTGCCTTTACCAAAGAATTTGTGGCGAGCGGCAAACCCATTTTTGCTATTTGCCACGGGCCACAACTGTTGATCAGTGCGAATGGTGTGCGCGGTCGTAAAATGACCAGCGTAAAAGCCATTGCCATTGACCTGATCAATGCGGGTGCCGACTTCCGCGACGAGGAAGTGGTGGTTGACAGTGACAAACTGGTCACCAGCCGCACGCCTGCGGACCTGCCCGCGTTTAACCGTGAATCCCTGCGTATTCTGCAGGCGCTGTAACGGCCTTACGCCCTTTTCCGCCAGGAAGGGGGCGCTTTATTTACGCCCCACGTTGCCAGACAATTTTTTTACCAAATCCCAATGCATTGTCCGTCATTTTCAGCTCATCCAGCGTAATTTCCCATAAGGGCGCGGCGACTTTGCGCGAAACCGGAAAACGCCGTTGATAGGCGGTGCGCGCTTCCGTTGCCTCTACGTCGCTGAGCTGCCTGATCTGACCACGATACTGCACGCCCTTTATTAGCAATACCGTCTTCGGTTGCCCATTGATGGTGCCCGCCACGCTGTGGTGCTTTATCGCCAGCAGGCCGTGACGCGTATCTGGCTCGGTCATCAGCCAGAATACCATGCGTGACTCATCAAACACGTAGTAGCAGTTTGCACACCACAAATCGTTGTCGGCACAGCAGCATAATGAAAGCACATGCTGCTTTTTCAGGTAACGAACAAGATGGGAAAGATCAGACACAATCAACTCCGGTAAGGGCGATGGATAGCGCACCGCAAGGAAGCACGATACACTGCCGGGCAGGCATTTCTGGGACAGATTATGAGTCAGCACTGGCAACTTTACCTGATACAAACGGCCGCAGGCAGCCTGTATACCGGCATCACGACTGACGTCACGCGCCGCCTTGGGCAGCATGAGCAGGGTCGCGGTGCCCGAGCCTTGCGCGGTAAAGGCCCGTTAACGCTGGTTTATGCCTGCGCGGCGGGTGACCGCGCGCAGGCTTCCGTGCTGGAATATCAGGTTAAGCAGCTGACGCGCCAACGAAAACTGCAGCTGGTTGCCGAGCAACCCACTCGCCTTGAAGCGTGGCTTAGCTCAGCTGATTAAAGGGCGCGGAATACTCAATACGTCCTTCAGCGCCGTCAAACGCGTTGTCCGCCAGACGATAAACCTGGAAGGCCGCTTCGCTGCCCGGCCAGCGGCAGTGCAAACCGTGCCGGGCCGCAGGTTCGAAGCCCAGATGGTGATACAGTGCGGGGTCGCCCAGCACCACAACCGCACTGTAGCCAAACTCATTCAGCGTATCCAGGCCTTCATAAACCAGTTGTTTCGCGATGCCCTGTCCACGCAGGCTTTCATCCACGGCCAGCGGGGCCAGCCCGACCCAATTGCGATCTTCGCCCTGCATGGTGACCGGGCTAAACGCGGCATAACCCAGCACCTGACCTTCATCGTCAGTCGCGACCACGCCCAACGTTAACAGGCCGTCTTCGCGCAGGGCCTGAGTGAGCTCAGCTTCAGTTGAAGTGGCAAAGCAACGTCGCAGTAATGCATCGATACCGGCGGCATCCACGCCAATTTCTGTGCGTATTAACATGAGCCACCCGCGCGTGCCTGTGCGGCTTTCGCGTCCTGTTGCATTGTTGTCTCCACGATTGCAGCCATCTGCTGAATGGCGGTACGTAACCCCTTGGGCATGGTGTCGAGTTCAATTGCATCCATTACGTTCTTAACCTCCAGTCCCAGTTCCGTATCCCCTTCAATCAGCAGTCGGCGCTGAAAGAAAAGCATATCTGGATCCGCTTTGCGTGCTGCTACCAGCAACAAATCATTGGCGTTGCCCCGGAACCAGACATCTGCTTCGGCATTCTGCAACACCCTCAGTCGACCGCCTTCCAGCGTGGTGATCCACGTGAGATTAACATCGCTAATCTCAATACCCAAAAAGCGTCCCTGAAGGAAGTCTAACTCACCTTCGGCTAAAACATGACGAAATTGCCAGTTTAAGAGTTGTTGCAAGAGCCGCTGCTTCAACGTGAACGGGGCGAATGTTACAGGTAAGCTGAGGATTTTAGGGCCATTTTTCACTAAACTGGCAGATAACCGCTGGAACACGCTTTGCACTCCCGTCAAAAAATTTTAGCTATATTGCCACAGACAGCGGTTCTCGCCGCTGGTGAGATCAATAAAACCCGCCGCTGAAGGGTTAAAAAAAATGCCAGGCTATCTCATCAATGACGGTTTCACTGCCCCAAATCAACATTTCCCCGAAGCGCCATGACTAGACTCGTGCTCCATCTGCATGTCGAGAGGATTGAGTATGGAGTTGCTGTGTCCGGCCGGGAACCTGCCTGCAATACGAACCGCCGTTGAGAATGGTGCCGATGCGGTTTATGTCGGGCTGAAAGATGACACCAATGCGCGTCACTTTGCCGGGTTAAACTTTACTGATAAGAAGCTGCTTGAGGCGGCACATTATCTCCATCAGCATCGTCGTAAGCTGCACGTGGCGATCAATACCTTTGCACATCCCGATGGCATGCATCGCTGGCAGCGGGCCATTGACGTGGCGGCAGACAGCGGCGCGGACGCGCTGATCCTGGCCGATATGGCGACGCTGGAATATGCCACCGCACGCTATCCACATGTTGAACGCCATCTGTCAGTACAGGCTTCCGCCACTAACCTTGAAGCCATTCGTTTTTACCATCGCCATTTTCATTTGCACCGTGTGGTGCTGCCGCGCGTTCTGTCGATTCATCAGGTAAAACAGCTGGCGCGCAGTACCCCTGTTCCGCTGGAGGTCTTTGCCTTTGGCAGCCTGTGTATCATGGCGGAGGGCCGCTGCTATCTCTCCTCCTGGCTAACGGGTGAATCCCCGAACAGTAAAGGTGCCTGCTCACCCGCGAAGTTTGTGCGCTGGCAACAGACGCCAGCCGGCATGGAGGCACGTCTCAATGAGGTGCTGATCGATCGTTATGACGCGGAGGAGAGCGCGGGCTATCCCACGCTGTGCAAAGGCCGCTATCAGGTCGACGACCAGCGCTACCATGTGCTGGAAGAACCCACCAGTCTGAACACGCTTGAACTGTTGCCAGAGTTGCTACGGGCAGGCATTGCCTCGGTGAAAATTGAGGGGCGCCAGCGCAGCCCTGCCTATGTTTCCGATGTGGCCCGCGTCTGGCGTCAGGCGATCGATCGTTGTAAAGCCGAGCCGGATAACTTTGACGTGGCGCAGCAGTGGATGCAGACGCTGGGCGCGCTGTCTGAGGGCTCGCAAACCACGTTAGGCGCTTATCATCGTGACTGGCAGTAAGGAAAACCCATGAAATACGCCCTTGGGCCAGTGCTATGGTACTGGCCAACCGCCACGCTGGAACACTTTTATCAACTCGCCGCCAGCAGCAGCGCCGATATCATCTATCTTGGGGAAACGGTCTGCAGCAAGCGGCGTGCGACGCCCTTTGCTGCCTGGATGAGCCTGGCGCGTGAGCTGTCAGCCAGTGGTAAGCAGGTGGTCATCAGTACGCTGGCTTTGCTGCAATCCCCTTCTGAGCTCAAAGAGCTGCAGCGCTATGTTGAAAATGGCGAGTTTATTATTGAGGCCAACGACGTTGGCACCGTCAACATGGCAGCCGAACGCAAGCTGCCCTTTGTCGCGGGCCCCACGCTGAATGTGTATAACGCTGATACGCTGCAGCTTCTGGTGAAAGAGGGAATGACGCGCTGGTGTTTGCCGGTTGAAATGCCACGCGACTGGCTGGTGCAACTGCTACAGCAGTGCGAAACCAAAGGCATACGCCAGCAGTTCGAGGTGGAAGTGCTGGGCTATGGCCATCTGCCACTGGCGCTGTCGGCTCGCTGCTTTACGGCTCGCTCGGAGAATCGCGCCAAAGATGACTGCGAAACCTGCTGCATTCATTACCCTAACGGCCGCAAGGTCCTGTCGCAGGAGCAACAGCAGGTCTTCGTCTTAAACGGTATCCAGACCATGAGCGGTTACTGCTATAACCTGGGGAACGATCTGGTGGGCATGCGCAACTGGGTGGATATCGTGCGGCTGTCGCCTCAGGACACGCAAACCTTAAGTCTTATTGACCGGTTTCGCCAAAACGAGGAAGGCCAGGCCCCGCTGGATCTGGAGAAAAATCGGGATTGTAACGGCTACTGGCGCAAGCTGGCGGGGATGGTTTTACTGACCACCGACTGAAAGGCACATACAGGCAACATACTGAGAGTGTAAAAAGTTTTAATATGGCGGATGTTACGCAATACTTGATGGTGCAGGGTCTGACACCTGCGCTATACACTCTGGAGTACCCATGTCTGATAAAAAAAACGTTCGCCTTTCCGTTCTGGATCTTGCCCCTGTTCCGCAGGGCGCGACGCCACGTGATGCTTTCCATAATTCACTCGCGTTGGCGCGTCAGGCAGAAAAACTGGGGTTTGAACGTTACTGGCTCGCCGAGCACCACAATATGACTGGCATTGCCAGTGCGGCCACCGCCGTGCTGATTGGCTATCTGGCCGCCAACACCACCACGCTACGTCTGGGTTCTGGTGGCATTATGTTGCCTAATCACTCACCGCTGATGATTGCAGAGCAGTTTGGTACCCTGGCTTCGCTGTATCCCGATCGTATCGATCTGGGATTAGGCCGTGCACCGGGTTCGGACCAGCGCACGATGCTGGCACTGCGTCGTCATCTGTCGGGCATTCATGCCGATACCTTCCCGGACGATGTTGCCGAGCTGATCGACTGGTTTGATGCGGAAGCAGGTGCGCAGCCGCCGGTGCAGCCGGTTCCCGGCTTAGGAATGAAAATTCCGGTGTGGCTGTTAGGTTCCAGCCTTTATAGCGCTCAGCTCTCGGCCAAAATGGGACTACCGTTTGCCTTTGCCTCACACTTTGCGCCGGACCAGCTGTTCCAGGCCCTGCACGTCTATCGTGAGAACTTCAAGCCTTCCGCGCGCCTTGCCGAGCCGTACGCCACGGTGTGCATAAACATTGTTGCCGCTGACACCGAAAGTGAAGCGCGTTTTCTGTTTACCTCCATGCAGCAGCAATTTATTAACCTGCGTCGTGGTAAACCGGGTCCGCTGCCTGCACCGGTACAGAATATGGACAGCCTGTGGTCGCCGTCAGAACAGTATGGCGTGCAGCAGGCGCTGAGCATGTCTCTGGTTGGCGATGTGGATAAGGTGCGGCATGGTCTGGCTTCACTGCTGCGTGAAACTCAGGCAAATGAGGTGATGGTTAACGGGCAAATTTACGACACCGAAGCGCGCCTGCATTCGTTTAAGCTGGCCATGGAAGCTGCCAGCAGCCTGTAGCCAGCGGCGGTGATCCTGTGATGGGTCAACGACAAGACAAAAAAAAGGGAAGCCCGTAGGCTTCCCTTTTTATTACACCGAATAAGCTCGCTTACGCGTCACGACGACGTGGTGCAGCAGCACCGTCTTCACGACGTGGACCACGACCGCCTTCACGATTGAAAGGGCGTGCACCATCACGACCGCCTTCACGGCGCTCAGAAGAGAAGCGACGCGGGCCCTGACCTTCAGGACGCGCAGCACCGCCACGACGCTCGCCAGCACCGGCACCCGGACGACGTTCGCCACGGCCACCTTCATGCGGCTGAGCATCACCCAGTAACTGCATATTCATCGGCTTGTTCAGAATACGTGTACGGGTAAAGTGCTGCAGCACATCGCCAGGCATGCCTTTCGGCAGCTCGATGGTGGAGTGCGTACCGAACAGTTTGATGTTACCGATGTAACGGCTGCTGATATCGCCTTCGTTAGCAATAGCGCCCACGATATGACGAACTTCAACACCGTCATCACGGCCCACTTCAATACGGTACAGCTGCATATCGCCAACGTCACGACGCTCGCGACGTGGACGGTCGCCGCCCTCACGGTTTTCGCGTGGGCCACGTGCTTCACGTGAATCACGGCTCTCACGACGATCGTCACGCTCACGGAATTCACGACGCGCTGGACGTGGTGCATCAGCAGGAACGATCAGCGGACGCTCACCCTGTGCCATTTTCAGCAGAGCCGCAGCCAGGGTTTCGATATCCAGCTCTTCTTCAGGCTGCATCTTAGCCAGCAGCGCACGGTACTGCTCCAGATCGCTGCTTTCCAGTTGCTGCTGAACTTTCGCAGCAAACTTAGCCAGACGACGCTGACCCAGCAGTTCTGCATTTGGCAGCTCAACTTCTGGAATAGTCAGCTTCATGGTGCGTTCGATATTACGCAGCAGACGACGCTCGCGGTTCTCTACGAACAGCAGTGCGCGACCGGCACGACCTGCACGACCGGTACGGCCGATACGGTGAACGTATGATTCTGAGTCCATCGGAATATCGTAGTTAACAACCAGGCTGATACGCTCAACGTCCAGGCCACGGGCCGCAACGTCGGTAGCAATCAGGATATCCAGACGACCATCTTTCAGGCGCTCCAGCGTCTGCTCACGCAGTGCCTGGTTCATATCGCCATTCAGTGCCGCACTGTTGTAACCGCTACGCTCCAGCGCTTCAGCGACTTCCAGCGTTGCATTTTTAGTACGCACGAAAATGATCGCCGCATCAAAGTCTTCTGCTTCAAGGAAGCGAACCAGCGCATCAGTTTTACGGCCGTGGGCAGTCCAGTAGCTCTGGCTGATATCCGGGCGGGTTGTCAGACTTGACTGGATGCGAACTTCCTGCGGATCTTTCATGAAACGCTTGGTAATACGACGAATCGCTTCTGGCATAGTGGCAGAGAACAGTGCGGTCTGATGACCTTCTGGGATCTGCGCCATGATAGTTTCAACGTCTTCGATGAAGCCCATGCGTAACATTTCATCTGCTTCGTCCAGAACCAGACCACGCAGGTTAGACAAATCTAAGGTGCCACGTTTCAGGTGGTCCAGCAGGCGGCCTGGCGTACCCACGACAACCTGTGGTCCCTGGCGCAGTGCGCGCAGCTGCACGTCATAACGCTGGCCGCCGTAAAGGGCAACCACGTTCAGACCGCGCATATGTTTAGAGAATTCGGTAACAGCTTCAGCAACCTGCACCGCCAGTTCGCGGGTCGGTGCCAGCACCAAAATTTGCGGTGCTTTAACAGTTGGGTCGATGTTATGTAACAGCGGCAGCGAGAACGCTGCGGTTTTACCACTCCCGGTCTGCGCCATACCTAACACGTCACGGCCCGCCAGCAGGTGAGGAATACACTCAGCCTGGATTGGGGATGGCTTTACATAGCCCATGCCATTCAGTGATTCAAGGAGTTCGGCGTTCAGGCCAAGGTCAGCAAAAGTGGTTTGAATATCAGTCATGTAGTACACGTGCCTCGTTGATTGCGGCGGCCAGTCTACATAACTCGTCGTGAAAACTTTCAGTCATTTTCATCAAAAAGTGTGAACCGGCTCAAATTAGAAGTTTTGACGAACAGAAAAGCCTTCATCCCTGAAGATGATGACTTGACAGGTTTTACAGGCAAAAAAGTTCGTCAGCTATTGCTGGTCAGATTCTGATAAATCGTCTTGTGCCTGGCCGAGTTGCGCCAGTTCCAACAATGCGTATCGGTGTTCAACAAAGTTATTAACGTTGTTGGCGACCGCCAGTTTGAACAACGCTTCTGCGTTGTCCTTCTCCCCCAGACTTAGGTAATACTTACCTAAATAGAAGTTGGTTTCACTGAGATGTTCAGCGAGCGAGGTGTTATCCGTTGCGTCCGCCTTGAGACGTTCCATCAGTGTTGCTTCGCTGATGTCGCCAAGGTAGAACTCGACAATATTCCATCCCCATTGGTCCTTGACCGCTTTGTCGTAACGCTGCTTGAGCGCCACTTTCGCTTTGTCTGCATCCATCTTGCTTTCGACAAGGTAGAGCCACAAGCTGCGGAAAGGATCGTTAGGATCGTCTTGATAAAACGCCAGCAGATCATCTTGCGCTAACTTGTATCGACCGCCGTAATAGAGGGCGATACCACGATTTAAATGCGCATAGTTGTAAGTTGGATCAAGCTCAAGTACAGAATCAAACGCTTCATAGGCGGCATCAAAGTTGCCCGCCTGCGTTAAGTATATACCAAGATAGTTAAACACCTCTGGCATATCTGGTCTTATAGACAGCGCTTGCGAAAAATCGTTCCGCGCTAATGCCCTAAGACCCAAACTATCATACAACACTCCGCGCTCATATAACAGCTGTGCGCGTTCATCATCGGTAAGGGCTCGACTGGCAAGAATTTGTTCCATGCGAGCCAGAATCACTTCCTGTTGCAGTGTGGGCTGTAAAGGTACTGCAAGAACTTCGTTCTTACGCCAATTGGAGTTGCTGCATCCTGCCAGCGTCAAAGCTGTCGCAACAAAACACCAGCGCAAAAAAGGCTTCATTTCCCACTCCCGAATACAAACATTGGGACAACCATCCTGTTATCCGCCTGCTGTGCACAAGGATTCCCGCCCTCGCGATGACACAAAAGCCTCTCCCTGCCAGGCAAGGAGAGGCAAATCAGGAAAGACTTATTCAGCGTCAGGTGTGCTCTCAGCTGCAACAGCTTCAGGCTTGGTTTCTGTCGCTTCTTTGATGCTCAGACGTACACGGCCCTGGCGATCGACTTCCATCACCTTAACCGGCACTTCCTGACCCATCTGCAGATAGTCAGTCACTTTCTCAACACGCTTGTCTGCGATTTGAGAAATATGCACCAGACCTTCTTTACCGCCGCCGATAGCGACGAAGGCACCGAAGTCTACGATGCGAGTGACTTTACCGCTATAGACACGGCCCACTTCGATTTCTGCGGTGATTTCTTCGATACGGCGAATAGCTTCTTTCGCTTTCAGACCGTCGGTCGCTGCGATTTTCACGGTACCGTCATCTTCGATTTCGATGGTTGTACCGGTTTCTTCGGTCAGCGCACGGATCACGGAACCGCCTTTACCAATCACATCTTTGATCTTGTCTGAGCTGATCTTGATGGTGTAAATACGTGGCGCGAACTCAGAAATTTCCTGACGCGGGGTGCTGATAGCCTGCTCCATGACGCCCAGAATATGCAGACGTGCACCTTTGGCCTGGTTCAGCGCAACCTGCATGATTTCGCGGGTGATGCCTTCGATTTTAATGTCCATCTGCAGCGCGGTGATACCTTCACGGCTACCGGCGACTTTAAAGTCCATATCGCCCAGGTGGTCTTCGTCACCCAGGATGTCGGACAGGACAACAAACTTGTCGTCTTCTTTTACCAGGCCCATCGCGATACCCGCAACAGATGCCTTGATTGGCACACCTGCATCCATCAGCGCCAGAGAGGCACCACAGACCGAGGCCATAGAAGAAGAACCGTTAGATTCGGTGATTTCAGAAACCACGCGAACGGTATACGGGAAATCTTCGGCTTTTGGCATCACAGCCAGCACGCCGCGTTTCGCCAGACGACCGTGACCAATTTCACGACGCTTAGGCGAACCTACCATACCGGTCTCACCGACAGAGTACGGAGGGAAGTTGTAGTGGAACAGGAAGCTGTCGGTACGTTCGCCCATCAGCTCATCCAGATTCTGCGCATCGCGGGTCGTACCCAGCGTAGCAGTAACCAGCGCCTGCGTTTCACCACGGGTGAACAGGGCTGAACCGTGAGTACGCGGCAGCACGCCGGTGCGCACGTCCAGACCACGGATCATGTCTTTCTCACGACCATCGATACGTGGCTCGCCGTTCAGAATGCGGGTACGGACAACCGTCTTTTCCAGGCTGTGAACGATGTCGCCGATTTCGGCCGCATCCAGTGATTCATCTTCCGCCAGCAACGCAGCAATGGTTTCGTCTTTAATGACGCCAACCTGAGCATAACGTTCTTGCTTGTCAGTGATACGGTACGCATCGCTGATACGTGTTTCGGCAAGCGCCGCAACGCGTGAAATCAGTGCAGTATTCGCCTGCTCTGGCTGCCAGTCCCAACGCGGTTTGCCCGCTTCGGCGACCAGTGAATTGATGTTTTCAATCACAATCTGCTGTTGATCGTGGCCGAACACCACTGCGCCCAACATTTGTTCTTCAGACAGGATTTCTGCTTCAGATTCCACCATCAGAACGGCGTTCTGCGTACCGGCAACAACCAGATCCAGACGTGAGGTTTTCAGCTCATCCGCGGTTGGGTTCAGTACGTACTGGTCATTGATATAACCAACGCGCGCTGCACCGATTGGGCCGTTGAACGGAAGGCCTGACAGCGCCAGCGCTGCAGAGGCACCGATCATGGCAACGATGTCTGGGTGAACCTGTGGGTTTACCGACACAACCGTGGCGATAACCTGCACTTCGTTAACGAAACCTTCCGGGAACAGTGGACGCACAGGACGGTCGATCAGACGTGAAATCAGGGTTTCGCCTTCGCTTGGACGACCTTCACGACGGAAGAAGCTGCCTGGGATACGACCAGCAGCGTAAGTACGCTCCTGATAGTTCACGGTCAGTGGGAAAAAGTCCTGGCCTGGTTTGGCTTTTTTCTGACCAACCACGGTGACAAATACTGCGGTATCGTCCATGCTCACCATAACAGCGGCAGTCGCCTGGCGAGCCATCATGCCGGTTTCCAGCGTGACGGTATGTTGACCATATTGGAATTTGCGTACGATCGGATTAAGCAAAATCAAAGTCCTTAACATCGGGGCAGTGCTATATTGAGCCTGCCATTGATTACCGATCCTCGTTGCATCCTCGCGACTAATGACAACCCTTAACCGCCCCTGCGGTAAAAGCCTCTCATTAGCCGCGCGAACCTCTGCAAACAAAGATCACACCCAACAACAATACATGAGTTTGCTCAGGATTGCTGCGCATTGCTCGAAAAAAGGGGCCATAAAGGCCCCCTTTTCATGAAACTCGCACAAATCTGATCGCCAGTCGGGTTTTTAGCACACGTGAGTGGCATCCCTGACGACCCGATTTTAAGACTAGCGACGCAGACCGAGACTTTCAATCAGGCTGCTGTAGCGTGCAACGTCTTTACGCTTCAGGTAGTCCAGCAGCTTACGACGCTGAGATACCATGCGCAGCAGACCGCGGCGGCTGTGGTGGTCTTTCTTGTGCTCAGAGAAGTGACCCTGCAGATGGCTGATCTGCGCGGTCAACAGGGCAACCTGAACTTCGGTTGAACCGCTGTCGTTAGCACCACGACCATATTTAGCAACGATCTCTGCTTTAGCTTCTACGCTTAGAGACATAATAAACTCCAGTTAAATGAATGTATGGGCGCCGATCTCTAATTCAGCATCCCGCTTTAAAGCCGCGCCATTCTACTCTTCGCTTCAGGGCAACGCAAATGCCCAACGCGGAAAGCGCACAACTTAATTCTGATACTCAACCACTAAACGTCGGGGAGCAATGCGGCCATCCTCGGCAATTTCTGCCATGCCGATAAATTTGCCCTCTTCACCTTCGGTGACGCGCACGAGGCCGTGAGCCGGTGCCTGACTGGCGTGAACCGGTTGGCCCTGTTTAAAGTATGCGGCCACATCAGAGGACACGTTTACCGCCGGGAAATCTGACGCGGGGCTGTCCATTGGCAAAAGCAGCGGATCAAGATGCTGCGCCAGATCCTCACCCGTCTCGTTAGCGTTGTGCTGTAGCGCCTGCAACTGTTCCAGCGTCACCATTCTCTCAAACGGATAGCGTGCCACCTGCATACGGCGCAGCATGATGACGTGCGCACCGCAGCCCAGCTTCTCGCCCAAATCGTCAATAATGGTGCGGATGTAGGTACCTTTGGAACAGTGGATTTCCAGTTCCAGCTCATCGCCCTGCCAGCGAATAAACTGCAGGTCATAAACGGTAATCGGACGCGGCTCACGCTCAATGGTGATGCCTTCGCGCGCGTATTCGTACAGTTTTCTGCCCTGATGTTTCAATGCAGAAAACATCGAAGGCACCTGCATGATATCACCGCGAAAACCCTCCAGCGCCGTATCCAGCGCGGCCTGGGTAAAGTCCACCGGACGGGTTTGCACCAGGTTACCGTCAGCATCCGAGGTATCGGTGCGCTCACCCAGACGGGCAATCACGCGATAACGCTTATCGGAGTCCAGCAGATACTGAGAAAATTTGGTGGCTTCGCCCAGGCAGATAGGCAACATGCCGGTTGCCAGCGGATCGAGCGCCCCGGTATGTCCTGCACGGTTAGCGTTAAAAATGCGCTTTACCTTTTGCAGGACATCATTGGATGACATCCCTTGTGGCTTATCCAGCAATAACACGCCATGGACGTCGCGACCGCGACGACGAGGACGACTCATTACGCCTCCTCGTTATCGTCCGTGGACTCAGGACCACGACGCTCAACGTCTTTTTTCACCACGTTGGTGACGAGGTTTGACATGCGCATGCCTTCAACCAGCGAGTTGTCGTAGAAGAAGGTCAGCTCCGGCACGATACGCAGGCGCATGGCTTTACCCAACAGCGTGCGGATATAACCAGAGGCTTCTTTTAACGCTTTCAGGCCATTTTGTACGGCTTCTTCATCTTTATCATTGAGGAAGGTGACAAACACTTTGGCGTATGCGAGGTCACGTGATACCTCAACGCCAGAAACGGTGACCATCATGCCAAGACGTGGATCTTTAATCTCACGCTGCAGGATCATGGCAACCTCTTTTTGCAGCTCTTGCGAGACACGCTGCGGACGGCCAAATTCTTTCGCCATTTTTTATTTCTCCCAAATAATTCGGGAGGCCAGCGGCCTCCCAAATTGCATCATCAACGCCAGGACTTAAGCGATGGTGCGTTTAACTTCAATCACTTCGAAGACTTCGATCATATCGCCGACACGAACGTCATTATAGTTCTTCACGCCGATACCACACTCCATGCCGTTACGCACTTCGTTGACGTCATCTTTAAAGCGACGCAGTGATTCCAGTTCGCCTTCGTAAATCACCACGTTATCGCGCAGTACACGGATTGGGTTATGACGTTTGATGTTACCTTCCGTCACCATACAACCTGCCACGGCACCAAATTTCGGTGATTTGAACACGTCGCGCACTTCAGCCAGACCGATGATCTGCTGTTTGTACTCTGGTGCCAGCATACCGCTCATCGCCGCTTTCACTTCGTCAATCAGGTTATAGATGACGGAGTAGTAACGCAGATCCAGGCTTTCCGCATCAACTACGCGGCGCGCAGAGGCGTCAGCACGGACGTTGAAGCCCAGCAGGATGGCGTTGGATGCTGCTGCCAGCGTGGCGTCGGTTTCGGTGATTCCACCTACGCCTGAACCCACAATCTTCACCTTCACTTCGTCGGTGGAGAGTTTCAGCAGGGAGTCGGAGATCGCTTCCACAGAACCCTGAACGTCCGCTTTGAGCACGATGTTCAGTTCGGATACTTCGCCTTCGGTCATGTTCGCAAACATGTTTTCCAGCTTAGATTTCTGCTGACGAGCCAGCTTAACTTCACGGAATTTGCCCTGACGATACAAAGCCACTTCACGTGCTTTCTTCTCGTCACGAACCACGGTCGCTTCATCACCCGCTGCCGGTACACCTGACAGGCCAAGGATCTCAACCGGGATAGACGGACCCGCTTCCATTACTTCACGACCCAGTTCGTCACGCATCGCACGGACACGGCCGTATTCGAAGCCGCACAGAACGATGTCGCCTTTGTTCAACGTACCTTCGCGTACCAGCACGGTAGCAACCGGACCACGACCTTTGTCGAGGAACGATTCAATGACCACACCGCTCGCCATACCTTCACGGATAGCGGTCAGCTCAAGCACTTCTGCCTGCAGCAGGATAGCGTTCAACAGATCGTCAATACCGGTACCGGCTTTCGCAGAGACGTTAACGAACATGTTTTCGCCGCCCCACTCTTCCGGGATGATCCCGTACTGAGTCAGCTCGTTTTTAACACGATCCGGATCGGCTTCTGGCTTATCGCACTTGTTGACTGCAACCACCACCGGCACTTTCGCCGCTTTGGCGTGCTGAATAGCTTCAACGGTCTGTGGCATAACGCCATCGTCCGCAGCCACGACCAGGATAACGATATCCGTTGCCTGCGCACCACGGGCACGCATTGCGGTAAACGCGGCGTGGCCCGGCGTATCCAGGAAGGTCACCATGCCGTTATCAGTTTCGACGTGATAGGCACCGATGTGCTGCGTAATACCGCCCGCTTCGCCAGAGGCGATTTTGGTGGAGCGGATATAGTCCAGCAGCGAGGTTTTACCGTGGTCAACGTGGCCCATGATGGTCACGACCGGCGCACGAGATTCCTGTGCGGCATCGGTATCACGATCGTCCATTACCGCTTCTTCCAGCTCGTTTTCGCGACGAAGGGTCACTTTGTGGCCCATTTCTTCGGCAACCAGCTGTGCGGTTTCCTGGTCGATAACCTGATTGATGGTCGCCATAGCGCCCATCTTCATCATCGCTTTGATGACCAGTGAACCTTTGACGGCCATTTTGTTAGCCAGTTCGGCAACGGTGATGGTTTCGCCAATGATGACATCACGGTTAACCGCCTGCGCTGGCTTGTTAAAGCCCTGCTGCAGTGCGCTTGGTTTGCGATGCTTGCCGCCTTTACCGCCGCGAACCTGCGCACGCGCTTCTTCACGGTCAGTTTTGGCTTCTGAATGTTTGTTGCCTTTTTTAACCGGACGCGCGGCTTTTGCACTGCGCGTGCGGGCACGGCCGGCTTCCACCTGACGATCGTTCTCGTCTTCGGCCTGGCGGGCATGCGTAGAGGTGGTGACGTGATAGTCGCCCTTGTCCTCTTCTTCAGGCTTTTCCCATTCAGCCGCTTTTTCTACGGCTAAACGGCGGGCTTCTTCCGCAGCGAGGCGGGCAGCCTCTTCCAGCTTACGGCGCGCTTCTTCTTCCGCTTTACGCTTCAGTTCGGCGGCTTCGGCTTCACGACGTGCTTTATCGGACTGCGCGGCCTTGGTCACTTCGTCGGTAGGTTGATTAGTCACTTTCTCATTTTCCGCTGCTGCACGCTTAGCCTTTTCAGCGGCTTCGCGCCTGGCTTTCTCTTCGGCTTCACGTTGCGCTTTCTGTTCCGCTTCACGACGCGCTTGTTCAGCGGCCTCGCGTTGCGCCTGCTCTTCCGCTTCACGCTGCGCCTCGGCTTCTGCTTCTGCCTGAGCTTGCTCAGACTCTGCATCGCCTTTTACGTACGTACGCTTTTTGCGGACTTCGATTTGCACCGACTTACTTTTACCCCCGGTGCCAGGAATATTCAAGGTGCTACGCGTTTTGCGCTGCAATGTCAGTTTGCCTGAACCGGCCTGACCATGCTTCAGGTGAGACAGTAAGGTTTCTTTCTCGTGCTGGGTCACCGCATCATTTTCAGACTTTGGGATCCCCGCATCAGCAAACTGCTGTACCAGGCGATCGACCGAGGTCTGAATTTCTGCTGCCAGCGATTTTACGGTTACATCTGTCATGCTGTTCCTTCCTGTTATTACGCGTCATCGCCGAACCAGCAGATATTGCGTGCGGCCATAATCAGCGCGCCAGCTTGCTCATCAGTCAGCCCTTCAATATCCGTCAGATCGTCAACACCTTGCTCTGCGAGATCTTCCAGCGTGCAAACGCCTTTGGATGCCAGGCGGAAAGCCAGTGCACGATCCAGACCCTCAAGATTCAAGAGGTCTTCAGCGGGTTCCTGATTACCAAGGCTCTCTTCTTTTGCCAGTGCCAGGGTGGTTAACGCATTTTTTGCTCGTTCACGTAGGGCTTCAATGGTCTCTTCGTCGAGGCCGTCAATTTCCAACAGCTCGTTGATAGGCACATAGGCCATTTCTTCCAACGTTGAGAAGCCCTCTTCCACCAGAATGGTGGCGAACTCTTCGTCGATGTCGAGATGCTTCGTGAACATATCGATTGCTGCATGGGCTTCAGCCTGATGCTTAGCCTGCAGATCATCGACGGTCATCACGTTCAGCTCCCAGCCACTCAGCTGTGAAGCCAGACGCACGTTTTGGCCATTACGGCCGATCGCCTGGGCCAGATTGCCAGCCTCAACAGCGATATCCATCGTGTGGTTATCTTCATCAACCACGATTGACGCCACATCAGCCGGGGCCATGGCGTTAATAACAAACTGTGCTGGGTTATCGTCCCACAGCACGATATCGATACGCTCGCCGCCCAGCTCACTGGACACAGCCTGAACACGCGCACCGCGCATGCCGACGCAGGCACCGACCGGATCGATACGCTTATCGTTGGTTTTTACTGCAATTTTTGCACGTGAACCCGGATCGCGGGCCGCGGCTTTAATTTCAAGCACTTCTTCGCCAATTTCTGGCACCTCAATGCGGAACAGTTCGATCAGCATTTCAGGTTTAGAGCGCGTCACAAACAGCTGCGCACCACGGGCTTCAGGACGTACTGCATACAGTACACCGCGAATACGGTCGCCTGGGCGAAAGTTTTCGCGTGGCAGCATGTCTTCACGCAGGATCACGGCTTCAGCATTGTTGCCCAGGTCCAGCGAGATGTTGTCACGGTTCACTTTCTTCACCACACCGGTGATGATTTCGCCTTCCTGCTCGCGGAACTGATCCACCACCATTGCACGCTCGGCTTCACGTACTTTTTGTACGATAACCTGCTTCGCCGTCTGGGTCGTGATACGGTCAAACGTTACGGATTCAATCTGGTCTTCTACGTATTCGCCCAGATTGAGAGACTCGTCTTCGTAGCGAGCCGCATCCAGCGTGATCTCGCGCGTTGGCTGCGTAACCTGATCGACGATCTCCCAACGGCGGAAGGTATCGAAGTCGCCGCTTTTACGGTCGATGCTGACGCGTACGTCAATTTCCTGCTCGTACTTTTTCTTGGTCGCAGTCGCCAGCGCGCTCTCCAGCGCTTCGAAGATTTTCTCACGCGGCAGGGCTTTTTCGTTAGAAACGGCTTCTACAACAGCTAAGATCTCTTTGTTCATCCTGGTTGGCCTCAATCCGGACTTTTAAAAGTGGGGGACCAGGTTCGCTTTCTGAATATTACTCAGCGCGAACACCTCGTCGTTACCCTCAACGTTTACCGTTATCATCTCACCCTCAACAGACTTGATGATTCCCTGCCATTTACGGCGGTTTTGAACGGCCATACGCAGCACCAGGCTCACCTCATCGCCGGTAAAGCGTGCATAATGTTCTGCAGTGAACAGAGGACGATCGAGCCCCGGTGAGGACACTTCAAGGTGGTAAGGCACCGTGATGGGATCTTCCACATCCATCACCGCACTCACCTGGTGGCTGACGTCCGCGCAATCGTCAACATTGATGCCATCTTCACTATCAATATAGATGCGCAGGGTTGATGTGCGACCACGAACGAATTCAATTCCGACCAGTTCGTAGCCGAGCGCTTCTACCGGAGCAGATACCAACTCTGTCAATTTTTGCTCTAATGTGGACAAGCCCACCCCCAAGACATAAAAAAAGGGCCTATAGCCCAGTATTACGATTCGCTAATAACAAAAAACCCCGAATATTCGGGGCTTTTTATCACTGGACCCTGTATGCCGCATTGCGGCCCGGACGCCCATCCAAAAGAATTTTTTTCAAAATTCGCTGCTTATGCGCCCGTCGATGCACACAGTATATTTGAAAAAGAACTCTAAGGGAAAGTGGTTGCGGGGGCCGGATTTGAACCGACGACCTTCGGGTTATGAGCCCGACGAGCTACCAGGCTGCTCCACCCCGCGTCCGAAAACGTGGCGAATATTACGCCGAACATGCATAAAATGCAAGTAATACTAAGATTTGGTACCGAGGACGGGACTTGAACCCGTAAGCCCTTTCGAGCACTACCACCTCAAGGTAGCGTGTCTACCAATTTCACCACCTCGGTACTGCACTGACTGCGACGCTGTTCTGCCGCTTTAGTTTGACGCTATTTTACTGCTATTAGTGCGGGATATCATTGCCCGGCGTAGCCGGTTTAGCTGGCTGAGTCTGCTGTTGAGACTGAGCTGGCGCAGTGAGGTTTTCCCACTCGCTTCCTTTGGAGATCTTATTGCTGTTCAGGTTACCCAGAATCAAGCTGATGACGAAAAACAGCGTAGCCAGAACTGCGGTCATGCGAGTCATAAAGTTACCCGACCCGTTTGAACCAAACAGCGTGCCAGACGCGCCTGCACCAAATGATGCTCCCATATCAGCGCCTTTGCCTTGCTGCAGCATAATAAGACCCACAAGGCCAATTGCTACAATAAGGAAAACAACTAACAGAGCTTCGTACATAATCAACCTGTTTCCTTGCGCGTAATCCGCACAGTTAAAGCTTCAACCAATATGACGGGGAGTGTGTTCATCACCCATCAGAAGCGGGTGTGAATACTAACCAATGGCGCATACCTCTGCAAGTGCAATTTAGCTGTCACAGGCTGATTGCAGAAAAAAGCGCCAGTGCGATGATTTTACAGGCAGGAACAGGCTGCTGCGCCTGCCTGTCACGCGCGTCAGACGGCTTTGACCGCATCGGCAATCTGGTTAGCCAGTGCCGTCACCTGGGCGGCATCCTCGCCTTCTACCATCACGCGGATTAAAGGTTCGGTACCGGATTTACGCAGCAGTACGCGCCCTTTTCCAGCCAGCGCTTTTTCTACGTCCTGCGCTACCGCTTTTACGGCATCGCTTTCCAGGGGATCGTGCTCACCGGCAAAGCGCACATTGACCAGCACCTGAGGCAGCATCTTCATTCCGGTGCACAGGTCATGCAGGCTCATATGATTACGTACCATAGCAGTGAGCACTTGCAAACTTGCCACAATGCCGTCGCCGGTGGCGATTTTATCCAGCAGAATCACGTGGCCTGAGTTTTCAGCGCCCAGCCGCCAGCCTTTTTCCTGGAGTTTTTCGAGCACATAGCGGTCGCCCACTTTGGCACGCACAAAGGGAATGCCCAGCTGCTTCAGGGCCAGTTCCAGCCCCATGTTGCTCATCAGCGTTCCCACGACACCGCCGCGCAACTGCCCCTGGCGCAGACCTTCGCGGGCAATGATATACAGAATCTGATCGCCATCCACTTTCTCGCCGAGATGGTCAACCATCATAATGCGATCGCCGTCACCATCGTAAGCCAGACCAATGTCTGCTTTCTCAGCCAGTACACGCTGTTGCAGCATTTTCAGATCGGTCGCGCCACACGCTTTATTGATGTTCATGCCGTCAGGCTGCACACCGATCGCAATCACCGTTGCGCCAAGTTCACGCAGTACGTTAGGTGCGATGTGATAGGTTGCGCCGTTAGCGCAGTCCACCACAATTTTCAGGCCATTCAGGCTGAGCTCGCTGGGGAAGGTGCCTTTACAAAATTCAATGTAACGTCCGGCGGCATCCACGATACGACTGGCGCGGCCCAGCAGGGCTGATTCAACACAGGTCAGCGGCTTTTCCATTTCCAGCTCAATCGCTTCTTCCACATCGTCAGGCAACTTGGTGCCTTCGGCAGAGAAGAACTTAATGCCGTTATCATCAAACGGATTATGAGAGGCTGAAATCACGATACCGGCTTCGGCACGGAACGTTCGGGTCAGATAGGCAATGGCAGGCGTCGGCATCGGGCCGGTAAACGCAGCAGATAAGCCTGCCGCAGCCAGGCCAGCTTCCAGCGCAGATTCCAGCATATAGCCCGAAATACGCGTATCTTTACCTATAATAATTTTTTTCGAACCGTGGCGTGCCAGAACTTTCCCTGCGGCCCAACCAAGTTTCAGAACAAAATCAGGGGTGATAGGTGACTCACCCACTTTGCCGCGAATCCCATCTGTACCAAAATATTTACGATTACTCATGCTCTGTCATCCTTTAGCTCTTTGTGTCGCTTCGACCACGCGCATCGCTTCGACCGTTTCTTTCACATCGTGAACGCGAATAATGTGTGCCCCCTGCATGGCGGCAATAACTGCACAGGCAAGGCTGCCGGTCAGACGCTGACCTGGCCCCACGTTCAGCAGTTGACCAATCATCGACTTACGCGACATACCAACCAGCAATGGCCGACCAAAATGGTGGAAATCGCTGAGACGGGCCAACAGCTCATAATTGTGGCTGAGATTCTTACCGAATCCGAAGCCCGGGTCGAGCAGCAGATTCTCTTTTTTTATTCCGGCCGCCTCGCAGCGGGCCAGTTGCTCGACGAAGAACGCATCCACGTCGTTGACGATATTCTGATAAGCCGGTGCCTGCTGCATGGTTCGTGGCTCGCCCTTCATGTGCATCAGGCACACAGGCAAGCCTGTCGCGGCGGCGGCGGCCAGCGCCCCCGGCTCGGATAAAGAGCGAACATCATTGATAATGTGAGCGCCCACTCTGGCGGCTTCCGTGATGACCTCAGCCTTAGACGTGTCGACCGAAATCCACACTTCAAAACGTTGAGCGATCGCTTCGACCACCGGGATCACCCGCTCAAGCTCCTCGTCAACACTGACCTCATCCGCGCCGGGACGCGTGGATTCGCCACCGACGTCAATAATGGTTGCGCCGGCATTGACCATTTCATTGGTATGCGTGAGCGCGTCGACCAGCGCGTTATGTTTACCACCATCGGAAAAAGAGTCCGGCGTGACATTCAGAATGCCCATCACATGTGGAAATGACAAATCGAGATGGGAATCACGGGCGAACAATTTCATGGTGAAAAACTCCTTGTGGCGCAATGTATAGATGTAAAAAACCCCGGACCAGCCGGGGTTTTATTAAAAGACGTGGCGTCTTATTTGTCTAACTGTTCTGACATGGTGTTGCCTGGGTTTGGCGTACGCGGTTCATCGACCGGACGCGGTGCCTTTGGCGTGCCATTACTGTCAGAATTGCTGCTGCCGGGATCTTCCCAGCCCGCTGGCGGACGCACTTCCCGGCGTGCCATCAGGTCGTCGATCTGCGGTGCATCAATGGTTTCATACTTCATCAGCGCGTCTTTCATCGCATGAAGGATGTCCAGATTTTCACCCAGGATATGACGCGCACGCTGATAGTTAGTATCGATCAGATGTTTCACTTCCTGGTCGATAATACGGGCGGTTTCATCGGACATATGTTTGGCTTTCGCCACGGAGCGACCAAGGAAAACCTCACCCTCTTCTTCTGCGTACAGCAATGGACCCAGTTTTTCAGAGAAGCCCCACTGGGTCACCATGTTACGTGCCAGATTGGTCGCCACTTTGATGTCGTTCGATGCGCCCGTTGAGACATGCTCTACACCGTAGATAATCTCTTCTGCCAGACGACCGCCGTACAGCGTTGAAATCTGGCTTTCCAGTTTCTGACGGCTGGCGCTAATTGCGTCGCCTTCAGGCAGGAAGAAGGTCACACCTAACGCACGACCACGCGGGATAATCGTCACTTTGTGTACCGGATCGTGTTCCGGCACCAGGCGACCAATAATGGCGTGACCGGCTTCGTGATAAGCCGTGGACTCTTTCTGCGCTTCCGTCATCACCATGGAACGACGCTCTGCACCCATCATGATCTTGTCTTTGGCTTTTTCAAACTCAACCATCGACACTACACGTTTGTTGCTGCGCGCAGCGAACAGCGCCGCTTCGTTGACCAGGTTAGCCAGATCGGCACCTGAGAAGCCCGGCGTACCGCGAGCGATGATTGCCGCGTCGATATCAGTTGCTAACGGCACACGGCGCATGTGCACTTTCAAAATCTGCTCACGACCACGAACGTCTGGCAAGCCAACCACAACCTGACGGTCAAAGCGGCCCGGACGCAGCAGCGCAGGGTCAAGAACGTCTGGACGGTTGGTTGCGGCAATAACAATGATGCCTTCGTTACCTTCAAAACCATCCATCTCAACCAGCATCTGGTTCAGGGTCTGCTCACGTTCATCGTGACCGCCACCTAAACCGGCGCCACGCTGACGACCGACAGCATCGATTTCATCGATAAAGATAATGCAGGGTGCGGCTTTCTTCGCCTGTTCAAACATGTCGCGCACACGAGATGCACCCACACCGACGAACATTTCAACAAAGTCAGAGCCCGAAATGGTAAAGAAGGGCACTTTCGCTTCACCCGCAATGGCTTTCGCCAGCAAAGTTTTACCGGTACCCGGCGGGCCAACCATCAGCACGCCTTTAGGGATTTTACCACCCAGCTTCTGGAAACGGCTCGGCTCACGCAGGTATTCAACCAGCTCGCTGACTTCCTCTTTCGCTTCGTCACAGCCTGCAACGTCAGCAAAAGTGGTTTTAATCTGATCCTCCGTCAGCATGCGGGCTTTGCTTTTACCAAAGGACATTGCGCCTTTGCCACCGCCGCCCTGCATTTGACGCATGAAGAAAATCCACACACCAATCAGCAGTAACATTGGGAACCATGAGATGAAGATAGACGCCAGCAGACTGGGTTCTTCCGGTGGTTCACCAACCACTTTCACGTTCTTGGTCAACAGGTTATCGAGTAACTTGGGGTCATTGACAGGAATGTAAGTGGTGTATTTATTGCTGTCTTTTTTGATAACGTTAATTTCACGCCCGTTAATACGTGCCTCGCGGACCTGATCCTGGTTCACTTCCGACAGGAAGGTTGAATAATCAACCCTACGGCCATTCGACTCGCTGGGCCCAAAGCTCTGGAAGACCGACATCAGCACGACCGCGATGACTAGCCAGAGAATCAGGTTTTTCGCCATGTCACTCAAGGGATTAACCTCATATTACAACGGTGTTAACAGATAGCGTAGGGTACTATAGATCCTTCGCACATGGAATCGCAGCAGGAATGCCGGGTTATCCATTACGTTGGTTACAGTTTAAGCCCAGTCGCCACAATATAAACTTCACGTGAACGTGAACGTGAAGCGTCAGGCTTACGTATTTTCACTTTCGTAAACAGGGAGCGAATTTCCCGCAGGTATTCATCAAAGCCATCTCCCTGGAACACTTTCACTACAAAACTACCGCCGGGAGCCAAAATGTCACGACACATCTCCAACGCCAGCTCCACCAAATACATCGACCGGGGAATATCTACGGCAGGTGTACCACTCATATTCGGTGCCATATCAGACATGACGACCTGGACTTTTTGATCGCCCACACGTTCAAGTAACGCTTTGATCACCGATTCTTCACGAAAATCACCTTGAAGGAAATCGACACCAACAATAGGGTCCATCGGCAGAATATCACAAGCAATAACGCGGCCTTTGGTCCCTATTTGCTGTACCACATATTGTGACCAGCCACCGGGTGCAGCACCCAGATCTACCACGGTCATACCGGGTTTGAAAAGCTTGTCACCCTGCTGTATTTCATCAAGTTTAAACCAGGCGCGCGAACGCAACCCTTTTTTCTGTGCCTGGAGCACGTATTTATCGCTAAAGTGTTCCTGTAGCCAGCGGCTGGAGCTGGCTGAACGCTTTTTACCGGTCATAAAATTTCCAACTAAATCGTCATCGTAGCGATAAATCTGCACGCGATAGGCTGCGTCGATTTGGCGATATACCCGAGATGGCGGTAGAATGAACCGTTTTCAATCCCCGAGTAAGTAAATAATACGATGAATCTAAGTACCAAACAAAAACAGCACCTCAAAGGCCTCGCCCATCCGCTCAAGCCAGTTGTCATGCTCGGAGGCAATGGCCTGACCGAAGGTGTCCTGGCTGAGATTGAACAAGCGCTGGAACATCACGAATTGATCAAGGTGAAAATTGCCGCTGAAGAACGTGAAACCAGGCAGTTGATCGTTGAAGCCATTGTACGTGAGACCCGTGCCAGCAACGTTCAGGTTATTGGCAAAATGCTGGTGCTGTATCGCCCCGCTAAAGAGAGCAAGATTTCTCTGCCACGTTAAGTGGGCAAAGAAAGTGCCATGCTCTTACATGGGATAAAAGGCCGCAGCGCGGCCTTTTTCCTTTCTTTACATTGTACGGCAACCCTTTTCAGACAGTTGCACCCTGTCAGATGTATTCCACCTTCAGGATTTCGTACTCAACATCACCGCCTGGCGTTTTGATAATCACAACGTCATCGGCTTCTTTACCCACCAGACCACGTGCCATCGGCGAGTTAACAGAAATCAGATTTTGTTTAAAGTCTGCCTCATCATCACCCACGATGCGATAAGTAAAGGCTTCATCGGTGTCCACATTCAGGATGCTAACCGTTGCGCCAAAAATCACGCGGCCGGTTTTCGGCATCTGAGTCACATCAATCACCTGTGCATTGGAGAGTTTGGCTTCAATCTCCTGAATGCGTCCCTCACAGAACCCCTGTTCTTCACGCGCAGCATGGTATTCGGCGTTCTCTTTCAAATCGCCGTGCTCGCGGGCCTCCGCGATGGAGGCAATAATGCGCGGGCGCTTCACCGTTTTCAGCTCATGCAGCTCTTCGCGCAGCCTTTCAGCGCCTCTTAACGTCATCGGAATCTGGTTCATTTTAGCTCCTCGTCATCATTCCTGTTTCACGGTGCATCCTGACCGGTGACTGCAGAAAAAAGCGTTCTGCGGCGCAAGACCTCGTTTTGCAAATAAAAGAATACTGACCCGGAAAGTGTTCCAGGCCAGAAAAGGTTTTGCAATTTGATACGTATTTTAACCCAGAGTTCCCTGCGGGTCATCGTTTACTTTCCACCGTCCTGGGACGTAGTATTGTCGCCTTCACCTGTCAGTTACCGCGAGATTATGCGATTTTCACGACTTGTTACCGGATTAACCTGTGCTTTTATGCTGCAGGCACAAGCAGCGCCAGTTGATGAATACATGCAGTATCTGCCAGATGGTGCCAATCTGGCTTTGCTGGTGCAAAAAGTGGGCGCATCAACGCCAATTATTGATTACCACGGGAAACAGATGGCACTTCCCGCCAGTACCATGAAAGTGATTACCGCCCTGGCGGCTTTACTGGAACTGGGCGGTGATTACCGTTTTCAAACGACCTTTGAAACCAAAGGCGCGCTGGTCGATGGCACGCTTAATGGTGATTTAGTTGCCCGGTTTGCTGGCGACCCGACGCTGGGCCGCCAGGATCTGCGTAATATGGTCGCGGCGTTAAAAAAACAAGGCATCACGCACATCAAAGGTAATCTGGTCATTGATACCTCGGTGTTTGCCAGCCATGACGCCGCACCGGGCTGGCCGTGGAACGACATGACCCAGTGCTTTAGTGCACCACCTGCCGCAGCCATTGTGGATAAAAACTGCTTCTCGGTTTCGCTCTACAGTGCTGAGAAGGCAGGCGAAAATGCCTTTATCCGCATTGCATCCTATTACCCGGCGCACATGCTGAGCCAGGTACGCACGATTGGGCGCAACAGTGGCGAAGGGCAATACTGCGAGCTGGACGTCGTGCCGGGAGAGTTGAACCGCTACACCTTAACCGGCTGTATGCGTCAGCGCAGCGATCCGCTTCCTTTGGCCTTTGCGGTTCAGGATGGCGCAGCCTGGGCAGGCGAGATCCTGAAAGCTGAATTGCGTTCTGCTGGTATTGATTACAGCGGCCATCTGTTGCGCCAGACGCAGGTGACCGAGCCGGGTACGGTGCTGGCTTCTACGCAGTCGGCCCCGCTGCATACGCTGCTGCACACCATGTTGAAGAAGTCCGATAATATGATTGCCGACACGGTTTTTCGTACTATCGGCCACCATTACTTCAACGTGCCCGGCACCTTCCGTGCGGGATCAGACGCGGTTCGTCGCGTCCTGCGTGAAAAGGCCAATATTGATTTAGGTAACAGCATCCAGGTGGATGGTTCGGGCCTGTCACGCCACGATCTGATCTCCCCCGCCACCATGATGCAGGTCCTGCAATATATTGCACAGAACGACAGCAAACTGGACTATATTTCGATGCTGCCGCTGGCCGGACACGATGGCACACTGCAGTACCGTGGCGGCCTGCATGAAGCAGGACTGGATGGCAAAGTGTCGGCAAAAACCGGTTCGCTGCAAGGTGTTTACAACCTCGCAGGCTTTATCACCACTTCCAGCGGGGCGCGTGTGGCGTTCGTGCAGTTCCTGTCGGGTTACGCGGTTCCGCCAGAAGATCAGCGCACGCGCCGTATTCCACTGGTGCGTTTTGAAAGCCGACTTTATCGCGATATTAATAAGAATTACTGATTCATACTGATAAAACGCAGCGGACAATTCATCCGCTGCGTTTTTTATTGTCGATTGACACTGGGTGTTTACGCGTACATGCCTGGTGCATCCCGACCCGTTCGGGCTATTGGTAGCCCTGCCATCTCCAGGTGGCGTTGTGGTCACATTATGCCCTCGCTCTGTTTTACCTTCACGGAGTAGCACTCGTCCAGTCGCCAATCCGCGCCAGACGCGCGCCGAAAGACCATTAATATTATTTAAGTTAATAAGTGAGTAAAGACAGGTTTTTTTCGCTGCCGGACACGGCAACCCGTTGACCAACTGCATGGCGGAGCCTCGATGAGGTTAGCCGCAACCCGGGCTTCTGTGGCAGGTTATCTTGCAGTCGAGGAAGGTAGCCGCGTGGCGAGCGTGGGAAGTGAATACCAGCCATCAGCGCGCCGTTTCAGGCGGTCGGCTGCGCGTCATTTGCATGTGGGTAAACGCAGTCCGTCGTGGCAGATTGGGATTCATAACGAACAGGATCGATTAGGCTGTAGCGCAGGATTTACGCGGGCGGTGCTGGCGGAGTGCTGAAATAAATCTGCCCCCGTTCCGGCGGAAAGGGGGCAGTTATAAGAGGTTTAGCGCTGGTAGATGATTTCGACGCCTTCGTCGTCATCCTCATCCCAGTCGTCATCCCACTCTTCGTCTTCTTCAACCGTTGCCGTTTCAATGGCTTCTTTGTGGTAATCATCCCACATGAACTCCACTTTCTCCGGCTGTTTTTCTTCAACGTCAGCTTCTTTCGGGTTGGCGTTGATAAAGCTCATCACATCCCAGCACAGGTCAGTGACGCCCTGACGGCTGGCGGCAGAGATAAGATAGTATTTATCTTCCCAACCCAGCGCCTCGGCAATGGCTTTTGCGCGTGCCTGGGCTTCTTCGTCGTCGATGAGATCGACTTTGTTAAACACCAGCCAGCGCGGTTTGTTAAACAGCTTATCGCTGTATTTTTCCAGCTCACCCAGAATAATACGGGCGTTTTCAACCGGATCGCTCTCGTCGATGGGAGCAATATCGATCAGGTGCAGCAGGACGCGGCAGCGTTCGAGGTGCTTCAGGAAGCGAATGCCTAAACCTGCGCCTTCGGCCGCGCCTTCAATCAGGCCTGGGATATCTGCGATAACAAAGCTCTGCTCGCTATCCATACGCACGACGCCAAGGCTTGGCACCAGGGTGGTAAAGGGATAGTCCGCCACTTTTGGCTTGGCAGCAGAAACGGCACGAATAAAGGTCGATTTACCGGCATTAGGTAAACCCAACATGCCCACATCAGCCAGCAGCATCAGCTCCAGCTGCAGATCGCGTTTCTCACCGGGCGTGCCCATCGTTTTTTGACGCGGACTGCGGTTAACCGAGGATTTAAAACGGGTATTTCCCAGACCATGCCAGCCACCTTTGGCTACCATCAACGTCTGCTGGTGACGCGTCATATCGCCAAGTGTTTCGCCAGTTCCCTGGTCGATAACGCGGGTGCCTACCGGTACTTTAACGGTGATATCTTTACCACGCTTACCGGTACAGTCACGACTCTGACCATTCTGCCCACGCTCAGCGCGGAAAGATTTTTCGAAACGATAATCGATCAGCGTGTTGAGGTTTTCGTCAGCAACCAAAAATACGTCGCCACCATCACCACCATCACCACCGTCCGGGCCGCCCCTCGGGATATATTTTTCGCGGCGGAAACTGACACAACCATTACCGCCATCACCTGCGACGACCAAAATTGTCGCTTCATCAACAAACTTCATTTTCTTTCTCCGTCACACAATCGTCTGCAATACGCTGCAGACGGGTCCGCCAGGGTCTTCTGCGTGACCAGCGGCGGATAAATCAAAACTGGCTTACGCCAGCGTGTACATAAAGTGTACAGCAATCTTTCAGGCAATGTCGCCTGTCGGGCAATGGGTCGCAGAATGTAAAAAGCCCCGCAAGAGTTGCGGGGCCTTCAATTCGTGCGTTCAGACGTGAAACGTCTGCGTCACGACAACCTTACTCAGCAACGATGCTGATATATTTACGGTTGTTCGGACCTTTAACTTCGAATTTTACTTTGCCGTCTGTAGTAGCAAACAGAGTGTGGTCACGACCACAGCCTACATTGTTACCCGCGTGGAATTTGGTTCCGCGCTGACGAACGATGATGCTACCTGCCAGGACAGATTCGCCACCGAAACGTTTTACACCCAGACGTTTTGCATTGGAGTCACGACCATTTCGAGTCGAACCACCAGCCTTTTTATGTGCCATTTGTCAGATCTCCTCTTACGCCGTGATACCAGTGATTTTCACATCAGTGAACCACTGGCGATGGCCTGCTTGCTTACGGTAGTGCTTACGACGACGAAACTTAACGATCTTAATTTTCTCGCCACGACCATGAGCAACAACTTCTGCCTTGATCACACCGCCTGAAACCAGTGGCGCGCCGATTTTCACGTCTTCGCCATTTGCAATCATCAGAACCTGGTCAAACTCGATGGTTTCACCGGTTGCGATGTCCAGCTTTTCCAGGCGAACGGTCTGACCTTCGCTTACTCGGTGTTGTTTACCACCACTTTGGAAAACCGCGTACATATAAAACTCCGCTTCTGCGCTTGCCTTTCAGTTCATCAGGCGGCGCGCTAAATATTCACAATAGGGCGCGAATTCTACGCAAAACTCCAACAGAAGACAAGAGCACTTTGCACACTCTTGCAGAAAAAAAACACAGGCTCAATGCAAACGTTTCTCAACCTGAAAATTCAAGTACAATCAGTAACAGATTACTGAACGCTGGCTGGGTAAAACCGCTTACCATGGCAGAGAAACGAGTCATAGCTGAAAAGACGAATGAACTTAGAACAGATTAACGAATTAACCGCACAGGACATGGCTGCCGTTAACCAGACCATACTCGACCAGCTGAATTCAGATGTCTCGCTCATCAACCAGCTGGGCTATTACATCATCAGTGGTGGCGGTAAACGCATCCGTCCCATGATTGCCGTGCTGTCAGCGCGCGCCATGGGCTATCAGGGCGATCTACACGTCACCAATGCGGCGCTGATCGAATTTATCCACACCGCCACGCTTCTGCATGACGATGTCGTGGATGAATCCGATATGCGCCGTGGCAAGGCCACCGCGAACGCTGCATTTGGCAATGCAGCCAGCGTGCTGGTTGGTGATTTTATCTATACTCGCGCCTTCCAGATGATGACCAGCATGGGTTCGCTGCGCATCCTGGCGCTGATGTCTGAAGCGGTGAACGTCATTGCTGAAGGTGAAGTGCTCCAGCTGATGAACGTCAACGATCCTGACATCACGGAAGAGAGCTATATGCGGGTGATCTACAGTAAAACCGCGCGCTTATTTGAAGCGGCCTCTCAGGCATCGGCAATTTTAGCGGAGGCAACGCCGGCGCAGGAAAAGGCGCTGCAGGATTATGGGCGCTATCTGGGAACAGCTTTCCAGTTAATTGATGATTTACTGGATTACAGCGCGGACGGGGAAACCCTGGGGAAAAATACCGGCGACGATCTCAGCGAAGGTAAACCCACCCTGCCCCTGCTTCATGCGATGAACAATGGATCGCCTGAGCAGTCGAAAATGATCCGTGATGCTATTGAACAGGGTAATGGCCGCCATTTACTGGCACCGGTTCTGGAAGCCATGAATCAGTGTGGCTCACTGGAATGGACGCGTAAGCGTGCTGAACAGGAGGCCGATAAAGCCATTGAAGCCTTGCAGATTCTGCCAGAAACGCCGTGGCGCTCGGCCCTGGAGTCTCTGGCGCACATGTCGGTACAACGCGATTTCTGATCCCTGACGGAGCCGCCCTGGCTCCGTTGTTCTCCCCCTTTCTCCGCCCTTGCATGCGTTACGCGCCTTTTGCGTCAGGCCGCTCAGTTCTGTCTGCTTGCCTAAATATTACTGGAATCTTATGGAAATTCTCTGATATAAAAACCCATAAATTTCCAGATAGTATTTAAATAAGTTATCACCACTCGCGTGTGACTTACTGACAAGGACAAGGAGAAAAAGGTTATGCAGAACAGGACTGAGGACTGGCATCCTGCCGATATTATTGCCGCGCTTCGTAAACGCGGTACCACACTTGCGGCGCTTTCACGTCAGTCAGGACTAAGCTCATCAACCCTGGCCAACGCGCTTTCGCGCCCCTGGCCTAAAGGCGAATGGCTGATTGCCGATGCGATCAATGTCCATCCGTCCGAGATATGGCCAAGCCGTTATTACGATCCTGAAACCCATTGTTTGCTGGATCGCAAAAAACGTGTGCGATCGACAGATAACGAAGCCAATAACTAACGTAACGCGATCTGAGGATGAAAAAAAACCAGCCGTGTTTCAAGGCTGGTTTTATCCGCGTGAAGCAGCAAACTTATTCTTATTCGCCGCTGATGCGCTCGATATTCGCGCCCATCGCTTTCAGCTTATCTTCAATGTGCTCATAGCCGCGGTCAATGTGGTAAATGCGATCGACCAGCGTAGTGCCTTCCGCAATACAACCTGCCAGCACCAGGCTGGCTGAGGCGCGAAGATCCGTAGCCATGACTTGTGCCCCTGATAAGGTTTCCACACCATGACAGATTGCGGTATTGCTCTCAATTTCTGCGTGCCCGCCCATACGAATCAGCTCAGGAATGTGCATAAAGCGGTTTTCGAAAATGGTTTCGGTGATAAGTCCCGTCCCTTCGGCCACCAGATTCAGCAACGTAAACTGCGCCTGCATATCGGTCGGGAAACCCGGATGGGGAGCCGTACGCACGTTGACCGCTTTAGGGCGTTTGCCGTGCATATCCAGGCTGATCCAGTCTTCACCGGTTTCAATGTCTGCACCAGCATCGCGCAGCTTAGCGAGCACCGCATCCAGCGTATCGGGCTGGGCGTTACGACACATAACCTTGCCACCGGAAATCGCTGCCGCGACCAGGAAGGTGCCGGTTTCAATGCGGTCTGGCAGCACGCGATAAACGCCGCCACCCAGGCGCTCAACGCCCTCGATGGTAATTTTATCGGTACCTGCGCCACTGATTTTTGCACCCAGCGTGTTCAGGAAGTTAGCCGTATCCACAATTTCAGGTTCACGTGCCGCATTCTCAATCACGGTGGTGCCGGTCGCCAGCGTCGCTGCGCTCATGATGGTAACGGTCGCGCCCACGCTGACTTTATCCATCACGATCAGCGCGCCTTTCAGGCGGCCATTAACAGAGGCTTTGACATAACCTTCTTCCAGCTTAATCTCTGCACCTAACTGCTCCAGGCCCGTAATGTGCAGGTCAACCGGACGCGCGCCGATGGCGCAGCCGCCAGGCAGTGACACTTCGCCCTGACCAAAACGCGCCACCAGCGGACCCAGCGCCCAGATTGAAGCGCGCATGGTTCTTACCAGTTCATAAGGCGCGCAAAAAACGTCTACGCCGCTGGCATCGACGTGTACAGAACCGTTGCGCTCAACTTTGGCACCCAGCTGTGTCAACAGCTTCATGGTCGTGTCGATATCACGCAGCTTTGGCACATTCGTGATCTCGACCGGCTCTTCAGCCAGTAAAGCAGCAAACAGAATGGGCAGAGCGGCGTTCTTCGCGCCGGAAATGGTCACTTCACCACTTAAGCGGGTGGGGCCTTGCACACGAAATTTATCCATTAACACGGTTCTCAATTAACTGGCTAGTAAACGGTCACGCTCAGATCGAGCGGCCCCGGAGGGAATCAAAAACCGTTAAGTTTACGGTCACGTGCCCACTCAGCAGGCGTGTAAGTTTTGATGGAGACCGCGTGAATGCGGTTGTCCGCTATAAATTCCATCAGCGGCGCATACACAGCCTGCTGCTTCTTAACGCGGCTTAACTCACCAAACAACTCGCCCACGGCGATCACCTGAAAATGGCTGCCATCATTGCTGATGACATGAACTTCTTCTAAGGGCAGCGCTGCCATCAGCACGGCCTGAATCTCACTGTTTTCCATCGCTCTTAACTTCACTTAATAATAATAAGGCTGACATAGTAGAGGAAAGTGCCTGATTCTTAAATACGCAAAAGCCCCTGTACAGGACCGGGGCTTTTGCGCGAAAGGCGAATTCAGGCGCTTTAATCCGCAGAAACAATAATTTGTTGCAGGTTGTAAAGGGTGATCAATGACTGCAGTTTGTCGCCAATGCCAACAAAGCGCAGCGTGCCTCCCTGTTGCGAGGCAATCTCCCGCAGATGCACCAGCAACGCAAGCCCCGATGAATCCACCCTTTCCAGGGCGGAGACATCGATCAATTCGACCGCCTTAACCAGCGTTTCACGCTGCTCCCACAGGCTCAGCAGCGTGTCATGGTCCAGCTCGCCTTCCAGCCGCAGCGTATTTGCCTCGCGGGACCAGTGCAGTGATGCCTGCATTATTTGTTTTGATCCAGGGTGATAGGCTGTTTCGCGGAAGATTCCAACTGGGCAGTCAGCGCATCAATCCCTTTAGTACGTAACAGATCGCCCCACTCATTCTGTTTGGTGGTGATCATGCTCACGCCTTCCGCGATCATATCAAAAGCCTGCCAGTTGCCGGTCTGGCTGTTTTTACGCCACTGGAAATCCAGACGCACAGGCGGACGGCCCTGAGGATCGATAATGGTTACGCGGATAGCGAGGATATTCGTATTGCCAATCGGCTTCTCAGGTTCAATCTGATAAGTCTGGCCGTGATAAAGCGCCAGCGCCTGGCCATAAGCCTGCGCCAGATAGTCACCAAACGCCTTAAAGTAGGCTTCACGCTGCGCCGGTGTGGCATCTCGGTAGAAACGGCCCAGCACTAACGCGCCGGCATACTTGATTTGCACATAAGGCAGCAGCTCCTGACGGACGATCTCACGCAGATAGTTAGGGTCCTGCTTGATTTTCGGCTGCTCATTCTTCAGGCGGGTAAACGTCTTGTTTGCCGCTTCATTCATCAGTTTATAAGGATTACTTTGATCGGCCGCAGTCGCAGCCAGTGGCGCGACCACCAGCATGGCAATCATCAGAAAACGTTTAAACATCATGTTATCCCTCTATTTAAGGTTGAGCTGCTGCTGCCGGTGCGGCCACGTCGCCGCCCTGCGCATCCTTACTGTCACTGGTTTGCTTGTTGCCTTTGTTGTCGCCGCTTTTATACAGGAACTGGCCAATCAAATCCTCCAGCACCATCGCCGACTTGGTATCACGTATCGTGCCGCCATCGTTCAACATTGACGACCCCAGTTCGGGATCGTCAAAGCCGATATTTAACGACAGGAATTGCTCGCCCAGTAAACCCTGAGTACGGATCGCCAGCGAGCTGGTATCCGGGATCTGGTTGGCGTATTTGTCACTGATCGCCATCGTAACGCGCGGCAGTAACGTTTTAGGTTCAAGATCAATATCCGTTACACGGCCAATCACCACACCACCGATTTTCACCGGCGAACTGGCTTTCAGGCCGCCGATGTTATCGAAGGTGGCATACAGTTTCCAGGTTGGTTCCGTCCCCAGAGATTTGAGATCTGCCACGCGCAGGCAGAGAAACAGCACGGCAATCAGTGCCATGATCATAAACACGCCAACCCAAATTTCGCTTTTTTTGCTTTGCATCGCATCAATTCCCAAACATCAGTGCTGTCAGCACAAAATCTAAACCGAGCACCGCCAGTGATGCATGCACCACGGTGCGCGTCGTGGCGCGGCTAATACCTTCAGAGGTCGGGATCGCATCATAACCATTAAACAACGCAATCCAGGTGACAGTAACGGCAAACACAGCGCTTTTAATAATGCAGTTGACCACGTCGCTACGAAAATCGACGGCGTTTTGCATGGCCGACCAGAAGAAGCCGGGATCAATGCCTTTCCAGCTCACGCCAACCAGCGCACCGCCGGTAATCCCTACGGCGGTAAAAATTAACGCCAGCAGCGGCATACTGATAAAGCCCGCCCAAAAGCGTGGCGAGACGACACGGCGCAGCGGATCGACCGCCATCATTTCCATACTGGAAAGCTGTTCGGTCGCTTTCATCAGTCCAATCTCTGCCGTTAATGCCGATCCTGCCCGTCCCGCAAACAGCAGCGCCGTCACAACCGGCCCCAGTTCACGTAGCAGCGACAGCGCCACCAACATGCCCAGACTGGTTTCTGCGCCATAGGTGGTTAACACCAGATAGCCCTGCAACCCCAGCACCATGCCAATAAACAGGCCGGAGACCACAATGATCACCAGAGACAGTACGCCGATGCTGTAAAGCTGTTTGATCAGCAGCGGAAAATGTTTGCGGAACGCAGGCTTACCCACCAGCGCATGAAAAAGCATTAAACCGGCGCGCCCAAAGCTGGCACAGGTTCCTATTCCCCGGCGTCCCAACGACGCCAGTGCTTTTAACAACATCAGCTTAGATTCTCCCTGAACCGGTTAAGTCGGCCAAATAGTCACCCGCCGGAAAACGAAACGGGACGGGTCCATCCGCGATGCCATCGATAAACTGACGCACGCGGGGATCGTTGTCAGCACGCAAGTCTGGCGTCGTACCCTGTGCAATAATTTTTTGTCCCGCCACGATGTAAGCGTAATCGGCAATACTTAATACTTCAGGCACATCATGTGATACCACAATACAGGTGAGGCCCAGCGCATGATTCAGTTCATCAATCAGCTTAACCAGCACGCCCATGGTAATAGGGTCCTGCCCGACAAACGGCTCATCAAACATGATCAGCTCTGGCTCAAGCGCAATCGCGCGTGCCAGCGCGACACGTCGCGCCATTCCGCCAGACAGCTCCGCCGGTTTTAGCTGTGCTGCGCCACGCAGCCCTACCGCTTCAAGCTTCATCAACACGGTGCTGTGTAGGATCGGCGCGGGTAACCGGGTATGTTCGCGTAGCGGCCAGGCCACATTTTCGTACACTGTCAGGTCGGTAAATAGCGCACCTGACTGAAACAGCATGCTCATCTTTTTACGCGCTTCGTACAACTTTGTGCGCGACAATGTCGGAATGTTCTCATCCCGAAACCAGATCTCACCACTGTCAGGCTGCAGTTGCCCGCCAATTAAGCGTAGCAACGTCGTTTTCCCGATCCCCGACGGTCCCATAATCGCCGTCACTTTACCTTTTGGTACCGTCAGCGAAATATCGTCGAAAATTTTGCGATCGCCACGTGAAAAACTCACGCCACGAACCTCAACCAGGTTCGTTTTTTGTTGGATCATTATCACCTCTATTACGGATCGGGCGTAAACAATAGGGTACGATGGTAGCCTGTTAAGGTTAAACGCACGATAGCTTTACAGAAACTTAATGCAAAGATTTGGCGAAAACGGTCATAAAATTTACTTTTGTCGATCAGACGGTCAAAATCAGCGCCTGTTTTGTCACAAAGAACCTGAAGGCAAGCCAACAGGGGTTTTAAGCAAGGATTTTTCATGTTCGTCGCTACCGCACTGCTGATTATCGGTCTGCTTTTACTGGCTTATGGTGCCGATCGTCTGGTGTTTAGTGCTGCAATACTTTGTCGATCCTTTGGCATCCCGCCGTTGATCATCGGCATGACCGTCGTCAGTATCGGCACCTCGCTCCCGGAGATCATTCTCTCCTTCTCTGCTGCGCAGTTGGGACAGATGGATCTGGCGGTGGGCACCGCGCTTGGCTCGAACATCACCAATATTCTTTTGATTCTCGGCGGTGCAGCGTTGTTGCATCCCCTGAGCATCCATTCCAATTTAATACGTCGTGAACTGCCGCTGATGGTGTTGGTCTCATTACTGAGCGGCATCATGTTATTCGATAACTATCTTAGTCGTCTGGACGGTATTGCACTGATTGCTATTGCCGCGATTTATTTGATAGTGACGATCCGCATCGCGCGGAAAGCAGAAAAGGATAATAACGATACGTTAACGCGTGAACAATTAGCTGAACTGCCGCGTGAAGAGAGCGGAAATACCGTCGCTTTTCTCTGGCTGGCCGTGGCGCTGATTATTCTGCCCATGTCGACGCACATGGTGATCGATAACGCGACCGTATTTGCCGATTACTTTGGCGTCAGCGAGCTGGTGATGGGGCTGACGCTTATCGCCGTAGGTACCAGTTTGCCGGAGCTGGCAACGGTTATCGCAGGCGCGCTGAAAGGTGAAGATGATATTGCTATCGGCAACCTGATTGGCGCCAACATTTATAATCTGGCCATCGTTTTGGGCCTGCCGGCACTGATTCATCCCGGCAGCGTAGACTATCACGCTTTTGCACGCGATTACTGGATAATGCTTGGTGTAAGCGTGCTGTTCGCCATGCTTTGTTTGCTGCGTCGCCGCCGGGTTGGCCGTACGGCAGGCACGCTTTTACTCTGTGGTTTCTTCGTCTGGGTAACGCTGCTGTGGCTACAGCCTGCGTTTATAGACGGCTAAAAAGGACAGATTCACCATGTCATATCAGCAACCAACGGTAGATTTTGATTTCCAGAAAGCCGGTAAAACGGTATTGCGCATCGAGCGCGAAGGCCTTGAACAGCTTGATCAATATATCAACGAGGCATTCACGGACGCCTGCAGACTGATTTATGCCTGTCGGGGAAAAGTCGTGGTCATGGGCATGGGCAAATCGGGCCATATCGGTAAAAAAATGGCGGCAACCTTTGCCAGCACCGGCACGCCAGCGTTCTTTGTGCATCCCGCTGAAGCCAGCCACGGCGACCTTGGCATGGTCGGTAAAGACGACATCGTCATCGCGATTTCGAACAGTGGTGAATCCAGTGAGATTCTGGCGTTGATTCCGGTGATGAAACGCCAGAAAATAAAGTTAATCTGTATGACAAGCCGCCCTGAAAGCGCGATGGCCCGTGCTGCGGATATTCACCTGTGTGTCAAAGTGCCACAGGAAGCCTGCCCGCTGGGCCTGGCACCGACCACCAGCACGACGGCAACCTTAGTCATGGGCGATGCCCTGGCCGTTTCCCTGCTGGAGGCGCGTGGCTTCACGCCAGAGGACTTTGCGCTGTCCCATCCGGGTGGTGCACTGGGCCGTAAGCTGCTGCTACACGTTAGCGATATTATGCACAGCGGGGATGAATTACCTCACGTCACACGCGATGCATCACTGCGGGATGCCCTGCTGGAAATCACCCGTAAGAATCTCGGTCTGACGGTGATTGTGGATGATCTGATGAAGATAGAAGGCATCTTTACCGATGGTGACCTGCGCCGCATCTTCGATATGGGCATTGATTTTCAAAACGCCACCATCGCTGAAGTGATGACCCGTGGCGGGATCCGCGTACGGCCCAATGTACTGGCGGTGGATGCACTGAATTTGATGCAAACCAAAAACATTACCTCCCTGCTGGTGGCCGATGACGACCGTTTGCTGGGTGTGGTACATATGCATGACATGCTGCGCGCTGGCGTCGTATAAACAGGAAGAAACAATGCAGTCGGAAAATGCCACTTTAGAAACGTGTTACGGCCCGGTCAGTAGCGATGTCATGGCGCGCGCCAGTAAAATTCGCCTGCTGATTTGCGACGTCGATGGCGTCATGTCGGATGGCCTGATTTATATGGGGAACAGCGGCGAAGAGCTTAAAACCTTTAACGTGCGCGACGGTTATGGCGTGCGTTGCCTGCTGACCTCGGACGTCGAAGTGGCTATCATTACCGGCCGCACGGCCAAACTGCTGGAAGATCGCTGCAAAACACTCGGCATTCGCCACCTTTATCAGGGGCAATCCGATAAGCTTTTGGCCTACGGCGAACTTCTGGATACACTGTCGCTCTCTGACGATCAGGTGGCCTATATTGGCGACGATCTGATTGACTGGCCAGTGATGGCAAAAGTTGGGTTGAGCGTGGCAGTCGCGGATGCACATCCGCTACTGCTGGCGCGCGCGCGTTACGTCACGCGGATAGCCGGTGGGCGCGGTGCGGTTCGGGAACTGTGCGACCTCATCTTAATGGCGCAAAATAAATTCGAGGATGCCAAAGGGCAATCAGTATGAGTAAAAGCAGGCGTTGGATAACGTTAGGTCTGGCCTTGATTGCGCTGGTGCTTATTGGCTGGAATTTCACTAACCGGGATAGCGACAGCAGCGCGCCGGTAGCGAATAATAATCAAACGCCAACCTACACCAGTGCCAATTCGCACTCTGTGGTCTATAACCCGCAGGGCGGACTGGCTTACAAACTGATATCGGACAAAGTGACCTATTTTGAAGACAGCGGAATAAGCTGGTTCGATAATCCCGTCATGACCACCTATGACGAAAATAAAATGCCTACCTGGACGATACGCGCAGATAAAGCAAAGCTTACCAAAGACCGTATGCTGTATCTTTATGGCCATGTCGAGTTGAATGCTCTGGCTCCGGATTCTGAGCTTGAGCGCATTAAAACGGACAATGCTCAGGTCAATCTTGTCACTCAGGACGTCGCGTCTGACGATCAGGTGACGTTATATGGTCGCAGTTTTAACTCTACCGGTATGAGAATGCGCGGTAATTTACGGACAAAGAACGCCGAGTTAATCGAAAAGGTCAAAACTTCTTATGAAATTCAAAATGAACAAAAACAGCATTAAGTTTTTACTGGCCAGCCTGCTGCTTGCAACCAGCGTGCCTGCTCTGGCGCTGACCGGTGACTCGGACAAACCCGTCAATATCGACTCTGCAAACCAGGCTCTGGATCTGCAAGGCAACGTGGCGACCTTCACCGGTAACGTCATTGTCACCCAAGGTTCGATTAAAATTACCGCTGATAAAGTCGTGGTGACGCGTCCGGGCGGCGACAGTAAGAAAACTATTGTTGATGCTTACGGTAACCCTGCGACCTTTTACCAGATGCAGGACAATGGCAAACCGGTTCAGGGGCACGCGTCCAAGCTGCATTATGAGCTGGCCAATGACTTTGTTGAGCTGACCGGCAATGCGTATATTCAACAGCTGGACAGCAACATCAAAGGCGACCGCATCACCTATCTGGTCAAAGAGCAAAAAATGCAGGCTTACAGCCAGGGCCAGAGCAATCGCGTGACGACCGTGCTGGTGCCTTCGCAGTTGCAGGATAAGCCCGCGTCAACCAACAGCGAAAAAAAGAGTAACTGATCACTATGGCCACATTAATCGCAGAAAACCTGGCGAAGGCATATAAAGGCCGTCGCGTGGTTGAAGACGTGAGTCTGCAGGTAAAATCCGGTGAAATCGTCGGTCTGCTGGGCCCCAACGGCGCCGGTAAAACCACCACCTTTTACATGGTGGTAGGCATTGTTCCGCGTGATGCGGGACGCATCATCATCGATGACGAAGACATCAGTATTCTGCCGCTCCATGCGCGTGCACGTCGCGGCATCGGCTATCTGCCGCAGGAAGCCTCTATCTTCCGTCGCCTGAGCGTGTACGACAACCTGATGGCGGTGCTGCAAATCCGCGACGACTTAACCGAAGAGCAGCGACAAGACCGGGCTAACGAGCTAATGGAAGAGTTTCATATTGCGCATCTGCGCGACAATATGGGGCAATCGCTGTCGGGCGGTGAACGCCGTCGTGTTGAGATCGCGCGTGCGCTGGCGGCTAATCCGAAATTTATCCTGCTGGATGAGCCGTTTGCCGGGGTTGACCCCATTTCCGTTATCGACATTAAAAAGATCATTGAACACCTGCGTGACAGTGGCCTTGGCGTGCTGATTACCGACCATAACGTGCGTGAAACGCTGGCGGTGTGTGAACGCGCTTATATCGTCAGTCAGGGCAACCTGATTGCACACGGTACGCCGAGCGAAGTCCTTGCAGATGAGCAAGTTAAACGGGTTTATTTGGGTGAAGAGTTCAGACTCTGATAAGGTGTCGTTAATACTGATGTTTACCCGGGAATATCCATCCTGTCTATGAAGCAAGGTTTGCAACTCAGGCTCAGCCAACAACTGGCAATGACCCCACAGCTGCAGCAGGCGATTCGTCTGCTGCAGCTTTCTACGCTTGAACTTCAGCAAGAGTTACAGCTGGCGTTGGAAAGTAATCCCCTGCTTGAGCAAACCGAACAGCACGAAGAAATAGACGCAAAAGAGTATCAGGAAGGCGAAGCGGGACTGGACACCCGTGAAGCGCTGGAACAGAAGGATATGCCCGAAGAGTTGCCGCTTGACGCGACCTGGGATGAGATTTACACCGCAGGCACGCCCTCAGGAACCGGTACCGATTATCAGGATGATGAACTGCCGATTTACCAGGGTGAAACCACGCAGTCTCTTCAGGACTACCTGATGTGGCAGGTGGAGTTAACGCCTTTTAGCGATAACGATCGTGCCATTGCCACATCCATCGTCGATGCCATCGATGACACGGGTTACCTTACCGTTTCGCTTGAAGACATTCTTGACAGTATCGGTAACGATGAGCTGGAAATGGATGAGGTTGAAGCCGTGTTGAAGCGCATTCAGCGTTTTGATCCGGTCGGCGTTGGCGCGCGCGATTTACGTGACTGCCTGCTGGTGCAGCTGTCGCAGTACGCGCCCGAAACGCCTATGCTGGCGGAAGCCCGGTTGATCGTCAGCAGCCATCTTGATCTTCTTGCTAATCATGACTTCCGCAGCCTGATGCGCGTGACGCGTCTGAAAGAAGACGTGCTGAAAGAGGCGATGCTGCTGATTCAGTCGCTCGATCCACGTCCGGGGCAGTCGATTAACACCGGCGAACCGGAATACGTTATTCCTGATGTGCTGGTACGCAAAGTCGCGACGCGCTGGACGGTTGAGCTCAACACCGACAGTCTCCCGCGACTGAAGATTAACCAGCAGTACGCCGCCATGGGCGGTGCCGGACGTAACGACAGCGACAGTCAGTTTATCCGCAGCAACTTGCAGGAAGCCCGCTGGCTGATTAAAAGCCTTGAAAGCCGTAACGAGACATTATTAAAAGTCTCCCGCTGTATTGTTGAGCAGCAGCAGGCCTTTTTTGAGCAGGGAGAGGAATTTATGCGTCCCATGGTGCTGGCCGATATTGCCCAGGCTGTCGATATGCATGAATCGACCATTTCCCGCGTTACCACACAAAAATACCTTCACAGCCCGCGTGGCATTTTTGAACTGAAGTATTTTTTCTCCAGCCATGTTAATACTGAAGGTGGCGGAGAAGCGTCATCTACCGCTATTCGTGCGCTGGTGAAAAAATTAATCTCGGCGGAAAACCCCGCCAAGCCCTTGAGTGACAGTAAACTGACCTCCATGTTATCTGATCAAGGGATAATAGTGGCACGTCGAACCGTCGCTAAATATCGCGAGTCTTTGTCCATACCGCCTTCAAATCAGCGTAAACAACTGGTTTGACAGAAATGAGAAGGAAGACCTATGCAGCTGAACCTTACCGGGCAAAACGTTGAAATCACCGACCCCTTGCGGGCGTTCCTGACGACAAAATTTGCCAAACTGGAACATTACTTTGATCATATTAATCAGGTGTATGTTGTCCTGAAAGTGGAAAAGGTGACGCAAATCGCCGATGCGACCCTGCACGTCAATGGTGGCGAGCTGCACGCGACCTCTGAAGCGGAAGATATGTATGCGGCGATTGACGGATTGATTGACAAGTTGGCCCGTCAACTGACCAAATATAAAGACAAGCTAAAAAAACACTAACCTTCACGCTGGCAGGCGCGCCCGGCGCGCAGAGCTGAAAGGATGGGGCGGATTAACCGCCCCGTTTTGTCATCTATGCCAGCGCCATTCACTCGCTACGTGATATCTGCGTATTGATTCGATGGCTATGTGAACTCGCAAGTGAAACGATAATGAACAATGATTTAACACTGGAATTGAGCACAGTGCTTTCGCCAGACTGCACCCGCAGTAGCGTACACTGCCAAAGCAAAAAACGGGCGCTTGAGATTATCAGCGAACTGGCCGCTAAGCAGCTCAACCTGCCGCATCAAACGTTGTTTGAAGCGATTCTTACGCGTGAGCGTATGGGGAGCACCGGTATCGGTAACGGTATTGCCATTCCGCATGGCAAGCTGGAGGAGGATACCTTACGGGCCGTAGGCGTTTTTATCAGCCTGGAGCAACCCATTGCTTTCGATGCCGTGGATAACCAGCCCGTCGATCTCCTTTTTGCGCTGCTGGTTCCGGCTGACCAGTGTAAAACCCATCTACATACGCTGTCGTTAGTGGCAAAACGGCTGGCGGATAAAACGGTTTGCCGCCGCCTGCGTGCCGCGCAGAGCGATGAAGAGCTGTATGCGATTATTACCGAAGAACCAACAGAGCAATAAAGCGCGTGATTTACCGGTTTGAACCGGATTTAAAACGGGAGAGAAGGTCATGGTGCTGATGATCGTCAGCGGTCGGTCAGGCTCAGGAAAGTCAGTGGCGCTCCGCGCGCTGGAAGACATGGGTTTTTACTGCGTTGATAACCTGCCAGTGGTACTGTTGCCACAGTTAGCAGAGTCACTGGTCGAGCGCAATATCTCTGCGGCGGTCAGTATTGATGTGCGTAATATGCCTGAATCTCCTGAGATTTTTGAAACAGCGCTCAACAATCTGCCTTCGGCATTTTCACCGCAGCTGCTGTTTCTTGATGCCGATCGCAACACGCTGATCCGTCGTTACAGTGATACGCGCCGCCTGCATCCGTTATCCAGCAAGAATCTGTCGCTGGAAAGCGCGATTGATGAAGAAAGTGACCTGCTTGAGCCTCTGCGTTCGCGTGCCGATCTGATTATTGATACCTCAGAAATGTCGGTACATGAGCTGGCTGAAATGCTGCGTACCCGCTTGCTGGGTAAACGCGAGCGTGAGCTGACGATGGTGTTTGAGTCGTTTGGCTTCAAACATGGTATTCCCATCGATGCCGATTACGTCTTTGACGTGCGCTTTTTGCCTAACCCACACTGGGACCCCAAGCTACGTCCGATGACGGGCCTGGATCGGCCTGTCGCCGCGTTCCTCGATCGTCACACCGAAGTCCATAACTTCATTTATCAGACGCGTAGCTATCTGGAACTCTGGCTTCCCATGCTGGAGACCAATAACCGCAGCTACCTCACCGTGGCGATCGGTTGTACCGGCGGTAAGCACCGTTCGGTTTATATCGCAGAGCAGCTGGCTGACTATTTTCGCTCACGCGGTAAAAATGTACAGTCTCGTCATCGCACGCTGGAAAAACGTAAATCATGACCGTTAAGCAAACTGTTGAAATCAGAAATAAGCTGGGCATGCACGCGCGCCCCGCCATGAAGCTGTTTGAACTGGTACAGAGTTTCGATGCAGAAGTGCTGTTACGCAATGAGACCGGTACCGAGGCGGAAGCCAGCAGCGTTATTGCGTTACTGATGCTGGACTCCGCCAAAGGCGGTCATATTGAGATAGAGGCCAGCGGCCCGCAGGAAACCGAAGCGCTGGCCGCTGTCATTGAGCTATTCGAAGCCGGATTCGACGAAGACTAACGTCAGTTCAGGTGATTGCGCTGCAGAAAGCCTTCTCCACCTAACTGACGCATCTGACGCAAAATCCACTGCTGGCGTTGACGAACATAGCCTGACGGCGCGTCTGCGCGAAAGCGCAGTGGATTCGGTAAGACCGCAGCCAGCAATGCCGCTTCTGACATGGTTAAACGGCTGGCGGGCTTATTAAAGAAGCGGCGTGACGCAGCCTCTACCCCAAAAGTGCCTTTGCCAAACTCCGCGATATTCAGGTAGACCGTTAAGATCCGGCGTTTGGTCCACACCGTTTCCAGCCCAACGGTTAATCCCGCTTCCAGCCCTTTACGAATCCAACTACGTCCATCCCATAAAAACAGGTTTTTTGCCGTTTGCTGCGACAGGGTTGATGCACCGCGCATCCGGCTATCACTGTCGTCCAGAACGGACTGGATGGCTGCCACGTCAAAGCCCCAATGGTTGGGGAAGTTTTGATCTTCTGAAGCAATAACGGCCAGTTTCATCCAGGGCGAGATTTCCTCTCGGCCTACCCAGTCGGAATGGGATACGTAGCCAAAATCGCCCCTAAACCAGGCACCTATTTGGCGCTCCGCCATCACCGCAGAAAATGGCACCGGTGCAAACGAAAAGAGTAAAATGCCCGCCAGCCACAGTCCCACCCAAATCAATACAATGCGCATCACCAGCGGCTTAATACGCCGCCACAGATTCCCTTTATGCTTACTCATACGATCGTCTCAAATTTTTTTTGTGTTAATTAATTTCAGGCGTAATCACCACCCGCAATAAAAATCTTTACCGAAAAAGACGGGGTGACAATGTGCAATGTTTATAACAAGAGAATGAAAATGCATTGAGAATGCAACAATAGTTTGAATGAGTTCAATTACTTCCGCAGAGAAGGAATCGGTTCCATCCTCTCTGTCGTGCGCTCTACTTTTTCAGAAAGATGATACCATTTTGTGACAATACCTCGCCTCAATGTTTCATATAACTTATGTATAATTCTGTTGGAGCAGCAAACTGTTTCCATTAGCTGGAGACAAAATGTTCTTTCAGTCGTCATGTTTCGTGTTTTAACTGTTACAAGACGGTGTTTTAACCCTATGTTTTCACCGAACTATAAAGCGTTTTCTATCGGTAAAACCTTTTAATGGTGCGGGAAGATCAGGTTTTCCGAAACGTTTTGGGTCCGCGGGAACGAATTTCTTCATTATTCTTTATTATCATAAGTTTATATCTATTTTAATCCAGAACAACGGTGGAAAATTTTGGTTACAGCGCGCAACACAGGTTTTGTTAACAAATTTGGGTTAAGCCCGTACAAAAAACAGAAGTTTTGATTAAAAAATAACCAATGTGACTGTTTAATTGATTCCTTGCTTGACTATGTTGTCGAATTAATGTTTCCTGTATTTAAACGCGGTTCAACATCACAAATTTTAATGAATCTTGTCACAAGGTAATTTGAATTTGCTAAGGTGTTGCAAGTGTTAACCAATACCCCGCTGTTGCATTGAAAACATTAAGCATAGCAGCAGCGTCTTTTTCCCTGGTGTTGGCGCAGTATTAGCGCACCCCGGCCTCGGCTGGGGTCATTTTTTTGTACTACCGCTGTTTTTCAGCCACCCACTCGCGCAGTACTTGCACATCGTGTCGCCATTCACGCTTAAGCTCTTCAACCCATTCGCCCACATTGTCCCACCAGGCCGGTAACTCAGGGCTTTGAATTTGCTTTGCCACCTGCTGAAGGTGCTGCAGACCCACCGATCCCGCTGCGCCTTTGATCTTGTGCCCCTCTTCAGCAATGCCTTTTTGGTCGCGCGCCATCAGATTAGAATCCAGTACATCCAGGTAACCCGGCATCATCTGTTCAAACATGGTCAGACTTTGCGTGATCAGATTCGGCCCCACCAGCTCAAGGTATTGCTCAAGCATCGGGATATCCAGTAATGCATCGGATTGACTGGCGCTCGCCGCCGTCACGGGCAGGCCATCACTTTCAGGCTGATAGTCCCAAAACTTTTTGATAATGGCCGTTAACGCCGGTACGGCAAGCGGTTTACTGAGCACATCGTCCATGCCCGCATCAAAATACTCTTTTTTATCTTTCAGCACGTTGGCCGTTAAGGCGACTAACGGTGGCAGGTTTGCATCAGGATGTTGCTGGCGCAGGGCGCGTGAAACGTCCATTCCGGTCATGTCCGGCAGTTGGATATCTAACAGCACCAGATCGAACTCCAGCGGATCGAACATCTCCAGCGCCGCCTTCCCGGTCATGGCCACCTCTACGCTGCACCCAAGTTTTTCCAGCACCGAGCGGGCCACGATCACATTCAGCTCGATATCTTCCACCAGCAGCACATGTAAGGCCGGCAGCGGCAGCGTATCGTCCACGCCCTCATCTTCCACTTCCTCTGCGATGCGCGGAGCTTTTATCACCACCGTAAAGCAGGAGCCCTGCCCCGGTGCGCTGCTTACGCTGATATCCCCGCCCATGGCCTGCGCCAGACGGCGTGAAACCGCCAGGCCGATACCGGTTCCGGTCGCCGGCTTGCCGCCATGCTGGTCGGTGACCTGATAGTACATAGCAAAAATTTTATCCTGCTCTTCCTGACGAATCCCCTGCCCGGAATCCTGTACCTCAAAGCGCAGCGTTTCATCCTGCTCGTAGGCCACACGCACGAAAATCTCTCCCTGCTGGGTGAATTTCACGGCGTTGCCAATCAGGTTCCACAAAATCTGTCGCAGGCGCGTGCCATCGGTAGAGATTTTATGCGGCAGCGGTAACTGCGGTGCCATCACAAACTTCAGCCCTTTCGGCTGGGCCAGTAAGCCTGAGAGGTTTTCCAGATCGGCAAGGAAACTGGTGAAATCGACCGGCTGGTTATCCAGCTGGACCTTACGACGTTCGATCTTATCGACTTCAATCACGTCATTGAAAATATTGCCCAGGGTAATCGCAGAGACGTGAATGGTTTTAAGGTACTTGAGCTGCTCCTGATTCAGATCGGTATCCAGCAAAATACGACTCAGGCCGACAATGCCGTTAAGCGGCGTACGAAGCTCGTGGCTGATCGTTGAGATAAAGGTGGTCTTCTCCCTGCTGGCGCTCTCCAACGCGTCCTGGTAGCGTTTACGCTCGGTTATATCGCGTCCGAAGCCCATCAGCCCACTCCGCTTACCTACCCGATCGTAATAAGGTACTTTACGGATCTCAAAACAGGCTTTACGCCCATCGGGATACTGCAACCACTGTTCATAGGTGAGTGACACGTTATGCCGGAAGACCTTTTCATCGGTTTCAAGGACTTTGGTGGCCGTGTCATTGTCATAGATGTCGCGTGGCGTAAGCCCAATCAGCTGTTTTTCGCTTTTGCCGGTTAACAGTTCCATGGCGCGGTTACAGCCTGAGAACTGTTTGTCGATGTTGCGATAAAAGACCAGGTCCGGTGACGCATCCAGGAAAGAGCGCAGAAAGGAGGACTGTTGCTCCAGTTCGATTTGCGCCTGTTCGCGACGAGCGACCTCTTCGCGCAGCTTCGCCATCACCTGCTCACGTGCCTCTTCGGCTTTTTTACGGTCGGTGATTTCCTGATTGAGCTGGGAAATGGTCTCTTTCATCTGCTGGTTCAGTTCAAGATCGCGCGTACGCATCTCTTCCAGCTTATCCACCAGCCGTGCCAGGCGCTGGCGTGACTCTTCCAGTTGATCCACGACGACAGAAAGAAAGTAGACCGCCCAAGGGGTGATGAGCAGACCAAAAAAGACCGATCGGACCATATCGATACTTTCAACATGACCACGCAGCACCATGGTCACGGCCATCTGAACAATCATGGCCAGCACGACCAGCGCCGACGCCAGTAACAGCGAGAAACGTACCAGGCCAAGCTTAACCATCAAATCAACATAATATTGCGCCAACAGGCGAATCTGTTTCATAAACACTCCCTGGATGAGAACAGGCACATGATAGCGTATTTACTTCGCGATCGTCGCAATGCATCCGGTGAGATCGCAGCGCTAACGCACTTTAATGGTGCAAAAGTCGGTTGCTTCGCCGACGTTCATGACCTTAACGCTAAAACCCTTGACTAATTGTGCTAACTCAATGAATCTGTACGGCCGCCTGTCAAAAAGGCGCGCCTTATCTGCTCGTCTTTTTTCGCCTGGCAACGTCCCTTTGCCGCGATTTCCTGCTTTTTATGCATACTCATTCATATAAATCGTAGTTTTAAGCAACCTACCGTAATTAATTTTGCTAATCATGCCGCCCTTATTCATTCAAATTTGCTGCTATAAGAAAAACAGATACATCCTGCGCTTCCACTGCCTGCAGCAGCATTTGATGCTGTTTAGCACCTCGTCTCCAGCATACTTAAGTGATTTCACGCCTACAGCACAGTGATACAGTTCACATTTCATCCCCTGCACCTTAGTGAAAAACTGACACATTTTAGACATAAAAACATAATAATTTCATTCGGTTAACGAAATAAAAGCGAGATTAAACTGTGTCAGACTCGCTATTTGACCTCGATTCGCTTTCCCGATAAGTTGGAATTCCGCTGAAAGCTTTCATGATGGGCACGCGTCACGGCATATCTATGCAACATGACGTCCACATGGTTTGAGTCATCTCCTTTCGAGAACGGAAAAAACACGCACTACGCATCAAGGGGCATCTCCTCCTGACGCTGAAAAGTGCGCAAAACCCAACCGCGCAGGCTGTCAGGCGCGGAAATGAAAGAATTTGCGCTGGGAAGATTGTGTAGTTGAACTCAGTGCCTGAAACAATGCAGGTAATGTCTAGAGCAGTTTAAGGAGACCCTCAATGTCCAGTAAAAAACCTGATTCCTATGGCTTATACAACCCAGCAGCAGGAAGTGACAGCTGTGGTGTAGGTTTCATTACCCGTAAGGACGGCGAGCAGACCCATGAAATTCTGCGTATGGCGCACAGCGCGCTCTGCACGGTGCCGCACCGCGGTGGCATGTCTGCTGAGGGCGTTGGCGATGGCGCAGGCGTTAACGTCGATCTTTCACTGCATTTCTTCCGTAAAATTACCGGTCAGGCGCTGGAAGCCGGTCGCTTTGGCGTCGGTAACTTTTTCGTTCCTAAAGACGTTGAACTGCGCGCCAATGCCGAACGTTTGGTAGAAGAGACGTTAAGCCGTTTTAACCTGCCGGTTATCATGAAACGCGAAATGCCGCTGGATAACAGTGTGACACGTCCGGCTGCCGTGCAGTTTCAGCTTCCTATTGTGCAGTGGATTTTTGCCGCACCTCAGGACATCAGTGACCAAAGTGATTTTGAAAAACAGATCTATCGCGCACTGTTGACTATTGAGGCGCAGGCCTTTACCCAAAGCGAGTTCGGCGGGTTATATCCGCTGTCGCTGTCATCCCGCACACAAGTCTTTAAAGCCCGCCTGAACTCGAATGAAGTGATTCCTTACTTCAAGGATCTGACCGATCCCGATCATCAGGTACGCGGACTGTTTTTCCACACTCGCTTCTCAACCAATACCGATCCGCACACCACCATGGCGCAACCTTTCCGGTTGATGGCCCATAACGGTGAGCTGAATACCGACCGTAAAAACCGTATCGCCGAATCCGCGCTGGCCTCTGCCCGTGGCAAAACGATTGTACGACCAAAAGGTCAGTCTGACAGTTCGCGCCTGGACCAGAGTATTCACAGCCGGTTGATGGAAGACGATCTGGATCTGATCACCGCCGTGGTTTCCATGATGCCCCCGGCCTGGGAAAACGATACCGCGCTCTCCCCTGCCGTCCGCGACATGCTGGAGTATTTTTCGCTGTACGAAGAGAAAAACGATGGCCCTGCCGCGCTCATCTTTGGTAACGGCGAAGTGATTGGTGCACGTCTTGATCGCCTGGGGCTGCGTCCACTGCGTTCGGTTGAAACGGCGGAGTATATTGGTGCCATGTCTGAAGCGGGCCAGATCGCGTTCCCACCTGAAAGCGTGCTGCGCCGTGGTCGTATCGAAGCTGGCGGGATGCTCTATTTTGATCATCGCGAAAAGCGCAGTTACACCACGCATGAGGCGCTGGAAAAACTGGCTGCAGAAAAAGACTATGCCGCATTGGTCAGCAAATCGCGTGTCGATTTGCAAGAGTTGCCGGTCATTCCCGCGGAACAACAGGGCTCTCCCCTGCGCTATCGCGGCGATCTGAAAACCTATCAGCGCTTCGTGGCTTACTACTACAACCAGGAAAGCTTCAAGTTCATGATGGACCCCATGCTGAACACCGGCGCAGAGAAAATCTCGGCGATGGGTTACGGCAACGCCATCAACGGCCTGTCCGATCATGAAGGCGGCATGGCGCACTATTTCTCACAGCGCTTTGCCCAGGTGACCAACCCGCCGCTGGACTCCATTCGTGAAGCAGACGGCATGACGCTGCGCGTAGCCCTGGGGGCGAAACCGCATCTGGGACGCAGTAAAGGCCGCCAGATCATCGTGCCTACGCCGATTCTGACCCATCTGGACATGCTACAGCTGCGTGAACAGAACGTCGCGCCTTATGCCCGCTTTGACATGCTGTATGAACCGGTAATCGGCAAAGACCTGCTCAGCCGCACGGCCAACGCCAGTGCGCTGGAAAAAGCGATTGACGATCTGGCCCAGCAGGTGGTGGATTTTGCCCGTTCACAGGGCGGCATCGCGGTACTGACCGATCGCCATATCTCCTCCACGCAAGCGGCCCTGCCAATGCTGCTGGTTATCTCTGCGGTTAACCAGCGTCTGGTGCAGGAAGGCTTACGTCTTGACGTTTCACTGGTGGTAGAGAGTGGGCAGATTATCTCTTCCCATCATATTGCTGCCACGCTGGGCTTTGGCGCATCGGCCGTTTATCCGCTTGGCGTGCAAATGCGCGCTGAGGAAAAATTTGGTGAAGGCGAGGAAGGCAATAAAGCCTTTAAACGCTACGCCAAAGCCGCTGAAAAAGCTCTGATGAAAACCATGGGCAAAGTCGGCCTGTGTACCGTAGAGAGCTACAGTAGCGGTGAATTCTTTGAGCCTAACTTCCTGAATACGGACGATCCGGTCCTGAGAAAGTATTACCCCAATATCAAAACGCCCGTCGGCGGCGCAGGCTTTGCCACTATCGCGCAGATGGCGGTGGACTGGCATCAAAGCGCACTGAAAATTCAGGGCGAATCCGAAGTGCCACTGCTGGGGCTGTTTAAAGAGCGTGCAGAAGGCGCGGGCCACTCTTACGGCACCATTGCCGTACGCACCTTTATTGATATGACTGAAGAACCGATTCGCTTCGCGGACAAAGCGCGTGAAGAGGATAACTTTATTCGCCTGATGACGCTGGCCCGTCTGGACAATGCCTTTGGCATCAAGCCAGAGACATTCAAAGACAGCAGCTTTGAGCGCATCCCGGATGACGTGATGAATAATTTTGCCATTACGGCCGATTATCGTCAGTTCTCCAGCCTGATGTATGAAGAGCGCAAGCGCCGTCCCGCTGCGCTGCGCGATATCCTGGCCTTCCCGGCGGACCTGACCCACATCGACAGTGAAGCCGAATTCCGGCGTAAGCTGGGTCGCTACTCGCTGACCAACAATGGCTTTGCCACGCGCGGTCTGGTATGTGATGCCATTGAAGGCAGCCAGAACGCCTTTATGTTGCGTCTGACCGATGCGATTGTCGGGCTGAAGCCGGAGAGCGAGCGCCTGCTTAACCTGTCTCGTGCGCTGAAAGCCCGCTTTAATGACGAAATTGAAACGGCTGAGGTGGTCGCCGGTGGCCTGAAAGTGACCGCCAGCGGCAAAGCGGCAGACTATCTGTCACGTATCTTTACCGCGCTGCCGTCGCTGCCGCTGAGCGATATTCAACCCGCGTGTGAAATCACCCGCACATTCGCCTCTGGCGCAATGAGCCACGGCGCGCTGGTGGCTCCGGCGCATGAAGCGGTCGCGCACGGCACCAATATGGTTGGCGGCATGAGCAACTGCGGTGAAGGCGGCGAACACTACTCGCGTCACGGCACCATTCGTGCCTCACGCATCAAACAGCTGGCCTCTGGCCGCTTCGGTGTCTGGGCGGCTTACCTTGCCGATCCGATGCTGGAAGAGCTGGAGATCAAAATCGGCCAGGGTGCGAAGCCCGGCGAAGGCGGCCAGCTTCCAGCGGCCAAAGTGACCGTGGAGATCGCAGCAGCGCGTGGCGGCACGCCGGGCGTTGAGCTGGTTTCTCCCCCGCCGCACCATGATACTTACTCAATTGAAGATCTGGCGCAGCTGATTCACGACTGTAAAGCGGCCCGCGTACGCGTCATTGTGAAGCTGGTGTCCTCCGAGGGAATTGGCACCATTGCCGTCGGCGTGGCAAAAGCCGGTGCTGACGTGATTAACGTTGCCGGTAACACCGGCGGCACAGGCGCGGCCTCGGTGACCAGCCTGAAATATACCGGGCGCGTAGCGGAAATCGGCATCGCCGAAGTCCATCAGGCGCTGTGTGCAAACGGTCTGCGCGACAAAGTGCTGCTGCGCTGCTCCGGCGCACAGCAAACCGGCAGCGATGTAGTGAAATCCGCGCTGCTGGGCGGCGACAGCTTTGAGTTTGGTACCACTGCGCTGATGATGCTGAAATGCGTGATGGCGAAAAACTGTAACGTCAAATGCCCGGCAGGGTTAACCACGAACGCCGAAGCGTTTGATGGCGATCCACGTCAGCTCGCACAGTATTTCCTGAACGTCGCACACGAAGTGCGTGAGATTCTGGCGCGGATGGGCCTGCGCTCCCTGCGTGAAGCGCGTGGTCGCGCCGATCTGCTCCACCTGATGGATCACCCGCTGGAAGTGGGCAAGCTGGATCTGCGCGCGATGCTCACCGTGGTGCCAGAACTGAAAATCGACAAGCCGGTTTACCTGGAAAAAGATTTTGAGCTGGATGACATCTGGGTTGAAGAGCTCAGCCAGCAGCTGGTGGAACAGGGCAAAACAACGCTGCAGTTGGGCCACGAGGTCGTGCTTAACAACCGCAATAAAAGCGTGGGCGGTCAGTTAGCTATCGATATTGAGCGCATGCTGAATCACACCCTGACGGCGGCACAGATCCAGGCGATGCCTGCCGTGCTGCAGGACGATCGCGGTCGTCGCTACCTGGCACCTGAAACGGTAAACATCACCACAACAGGCTCAGCAGGTCAGTCCTTTGGTGCATTCTGCAATGACGGCATGGTGATGAAACATCGTGGCACCTGTAACGATGGCGTCGGTAAAGGCCAGTGCGGCGGCGAACTGGTGGTGTTATCACCCGGTGGCGGCGCACAGGACAGCGATGGCAACGTCCTGATCGGTAACTTCGCCCTGTTTGGCGCAACCGGCGGCCGTCTGTTCGTTCAGGGCCAGGCGGGCGACCGTTTCGCGGTACGTAACTCCGGTGCAACTGCCGTGGTGGAAGGCGTCGGTGACTTTTGCTGCGAATATATGACCAACGGCGCAGTGTTAAACCTGGGCACTTTTGGTAAAGGCTTCGGTAACGGCATGAGCGGCGGTTTTGCTTACCAGTACGATCCCTATGGCTCACTGGCCAACCATGCGGCAGGCGATTCTGTCCTGTTTGGCTCCATTGCCGACCAGGATGAGCTGGCGCAGATCCATAAGCAGGCGGTCTGGACCATGCTGAACTGGCACCTTGCGGCCACGCAGTCTCCGCGTGCCGCCTGGCTGCTGGAACACTGGGAAACCGAGTGTCAGCACTTTGTTTACGTGATGCCACGTTCTCTGCTGCTTTATCAGGACGGCGGTGAAATTCTGAAGGCGAAATCCCGTAAGGATTTGCTGGAAGAACTGTCGACGGCGCTGGCTGCCCATCAGGTAGCCAAATTCAAAGCCGCCTGGCGTGAAGGCAAAACCATTGCTGACGGTGCGGTACCAGCCTACGGGGCGACCGATACGCAGGAAATGTTTGTTTTGCTCAACAACTACACCGTACTGAGCTTTGCGCAGCAGCTGGCATTAGGTAAGTTACCGAAAGGCACCTCAGTTGAGGCCCCTGCCGTGGAGAAAGCCGTCCGCAATTTGCTGATGACAGAAGACTTTTCTCTGATCAGTAAACTGCAACGCCATGCGCGAGCAGCCATTGAAAACTACAGTGACAGCGAGTTGGCCAGCCTGATCGGTTCAAAACGCATGTCCGATTATAAAGCGGCACTGACGCAACGTAACATCCGCTCGATGGACAGCCTGGCCACCTATGGCTGGATCATGTATCAGGATGCCTGCAACCGTGAAATCCTCGGTCGCCTGCCTGATTTTGAAGAGTTGTTTGCACGTGCGGCGTTACCTGAAATTGCAGCAGCGGTGGGTAAACTGGCCTGACAGCAGAGTCAGTGAACAGAACTGTGTTTAATCATGATTACCCGGATTTATTCGTCGTACCGGGCGCAGCGGCAACCTTATCCGCTCAGCAGCAAGCTGCTGAGCGCGCAGGAACCGACTGCCATCGACACGGCGACGTATGACGGTCAAGAGCGGGATTGAGTAAAGGTATCCATGAAAATTCCATATATTCCTGAAGATGCACCTTTTAATGGTGACCAGAAATACTGGCTGGCGGGCTTTCTGGCTGGCCTGCACTCCCGTTTGTTGGTGCTGGAAGATAAACAGCAGCCAGCGGCGGGCAGCAGTGCTGCCGCCACCACCCAACTGCACATCCTTTATGGTTCTCAGACCGGCAATGCTGAGGCGCTGGCCCAGTCAGCGGCGAAATCAGCACGAGCCAAAGGTCTGGTGCCCGTCGTTCAGGCATTAGGCGATGTGGATCTCGACGTGTTCGCCACCATGCGCCACGTGCTGATTGTCACCTCAACCTATGGCGAAGGTGAAATGCCCGACAACGCCCAGCTGTTTTGGGACGCGATTTCAGCCAGCACTGCGCCGCGCCTGGAGCAGATGCACTTCGCCGTGCTGGCCATTGGCGATACCGGTTATGACGGATTCTGCCAGGCAGGTAAGTTCCTGGATATGCGTCTGGAACAGCTTGGTGCAAAACGCGTTGTCGACCGTATCGACTGCGATATTGATTACGAAGAGCCGTCGAATGAATGGCTGAACAGCACGATGCCACAGTTTGCCAGCAGCGCAGGCAGCAGCGGCACGGTGCTGGAGAGCGCCCCGGAAGCACCCGTCATTCCTGGCAGCAACAAATCCAACCCCTATGCGGCTGCCCTGATCACCAACAAGCGCCTGTCGAGCGAACAGTCAGCTAAGGACATTCGCCACTTCGAGTTTGATCTTAGCGACAGCGGTCTCAAGTATGAAGCCGGTGACGCGCTTGGCGTGATTCCGGTCAACGAACCGTCGCTGGTTAACCTGCTGCTTACGCAGCTGAACGCCGATTATCAGACGCCGGTGCCGGGTTTCGACCGAAGTCTGGGCGACCTGCTGACCTACCAGTTTGAAATTTCTGAGCCATCACGCAAGCTGATTGAGTGGGTAGGACAAAATACCACCAACCAGGAGCTGCGCCATGTCCTTCAGCATGATGATAAAGATGCCCTGGGCGTCTGGCTGTGGGGCAAAGATACGCTGGATCTGCTGCAGCTTGAGCTAACGCGTAGCCTGAGCGTGACAGAGTTTGTTGCCCTGCTGCGCCCGTTGCAGCACCGTGCCTACTCCATTTCATCCAGCTCAAAAGCGCATCCTAATCAGGTGCACCTGACCATTGCCTCTGTGCGCTATCACAGCGGTGGCCGTAACCGTAGCGGTGTGTGCTCAACCTACCTGGCAGAGCGCGTGCGCCGTGGTGAAAAGCCCGCGATCTTTATTTCGCCTAACAAAGCCTTCCGTGTGCCCGCCAACGGCAATGCCCCGCTGATTATGGTGGGACCGGGTACGGGCATCGCGCCGTTCCGTGCGTTTTTGCAGGAGCGTCAGGTGACAGGTGCCCAGGGCAAGAACTGGCTGTTCTTTGGCGATCAGCATCAGGAGCACGACTTCATTTATCGCGAAGAGCTCACAGCCTGGCAGGAGAGCGGTTTGCTCACGCGTCTTGATCTGGCCTTCTCGCGCGATCAGGACAAGAAAATCTACGTGCAGAACCGGATGCTGGAACAGGGCGCAGAGCTCTATGCCTGGCTACAGGAAGGGGGCTACTTCTACGTCTGTGGCGATGCATCACGCATGGCGAAAGATGTCGATAGCGCGCTGTATGAAATCGTGCGCCAGTTTGGCGGGCTGTCCAGCGAGCGAGCGGCCGACTACATCGATCAGCTGAAGAAAGAGAAACGCTACCTGCGCGACGTTTATTAATCCCTGCCGCAGAAAGCAAAAATCCGGGTAACCTGTGTTCCCGGATTTTTTTATGCCTGCTCTCTGGCAGGCAAAAACGCGCTATCTGGCAGGCAAAAAAATACCCGTCGAGGTGACGGGCATGCTGTGTTATTTCACCACACGCAGTGCGGGACGGCCACCACGTGGCGGCGGATCGTCATCAGGTGAATGATCATCATCGCTGGCATCATCAGGGCGGTCGCCGTCAATGACTGACATCACCGTTTCTTCCTGATTCTCTGGGAATTCCTGCGTCCCGCCTTCGTAGGCCGGTTCAGGTTCAAACATCGTGCCTGCACCGTTTTCACGCGCGTAGATAGCGAGTATAGCCGCCATCGGGACGTTCACCTGACGCGGAACGCCACCAAAACGTGCGTTAAACGAAACCTCATCGTTACCCAGGTCAAGATTACCGACGGCACGCGGCGCAATGTTCAATACAATCTGACCATCACGTGCATATTCCAGTGGTACCTGAACACCAGGCAGATTGATGTCGACGACCAAATGCGGTGTGAGCTGGTTATCCAGTAACCAGTCATAGAAAGCACGCAGTAAATAAGGCCGACGGGCTGTGAGTTGTGACATTTCCATAAATCAGCCCCGGGCTTGCAGGCGCATTTCACGTTCAGCTTCAGTCAGTGAAGCAAGGAAGGAGTCACGCTCAAATACGCGGTTCATATAGCCTTTCAGCTCTTTGGAGCCTGAACCGAGCAGATCGATACCCATTGACGGTAAACGCCACAGCAGCGGTGCCAGATAGCAGTCAACCAGGCTGAACTCGTCGCTCATAAAGAATGGCGTCCGTCCAAACAGAGGGGCAATCGCCAGTAACTCTTCACGCAGCTGCTTACGCGCCGCTTCAGCTTCCTGACCACTGCTGTTCTCAACCTTTCTCATCAGGCTGTACCAGTCTTGTTCGATACGGTGCATCATCAAACGGCTTTCGCCACGCGCGACGGGGTAAACAGGCATCAACGGTGGGTGTGGAAAACGCTCATCCAGATATTCCATGATGATGCGTGATTCGTACAGCGTCAGTTCGCGATCTACCAGCGTCGGCACGGTGCGGTACGGATTGAGGTCAATCAGATCCTGCGGCAGGTTATCCATTTCGACCTGCTCGATCTCTACGCTGACACCTTTCTCGGCAAGCACAATACGTACCTGATGGCTAAAAATGTCAGTAGGACCAGAAAACAGCGTCATTACCGAACGTTTGTTGGCAGCGACAGCCATGAAAACCTCCCAGTTTGTTCACAAAAAGTTACTGCGAATAGCCAACCACACGGCGACTCACCTGCTCATAGAACTCGCTCGCAATTCGCGCTAACCACCCCCGACAAATGCCAGGCGCATAACGCGCCAGCTTGCGGGCGCAAAGTGACACAGAGTTTACCAGATTTTAGGCAGCTTGTGGGTGGGGGAATGCATTTTTGCGGGCAAAATGCGAACAGTATTGTGGTTTTATGCGACAGGGCGACCTGATGCATAAAATAAAAAACCCGCCGAAGCGGGTTTTTTGCCAACTGTGTCTGCCGAAGCAGCAACAATTAACGTTTGGAGAACTGAGGACGACGACGTGCTTTACGCAGACCGACTTTCTTACGTTCAACCTGACGAGCATCACGGGTAACGAAGCCTGCTTTACGCAGTTCGCCACGCAGTGACTCATCATACTCCATCAGAGCGCGGGTGATACCATGACGGATCGCACCTGCCTGACCAGAGATACCGCCACCTTTAACGGTGACGAACAGATCGAATTTACCAACCAGGTCCAGCAGCTCAAGCGGCTGACGAACTACCATGCGGGCAGTTTCGCGACCGAAGTACTGTTCCAGAGAACGTTGGTTAATAACGATGTTACCGCTACCCGGCTTAATAAATACGCGAGCGGTAGAGCTTTTGCGGCGACCAGTGCCGTAGTTTTGAGTTTCAGCCATTGCCTTTAATCCCGATTAAATGTCAAGAACTTGCGGTTGCTGTGCCGCATGGGTGTGCTCGTTGCCTGCGTAAACTTTCAGTTTACGATACATAGCACGACCCAGCGGGCCCTTCGGCAGCATGCCTTTAACCGCGATCTCAATCACACGCTCAGGACGGCGAGCAATCATCTCTTCAAAGGTCGCCTGTTTGATACCACCGATGTGGCCGGTGTGGTGATAGTAGATCTTGTCAGTACGCTTGTTGCCGGTTACAGCAACTTTTTCAGCGTTCAGAACGATGATGTAATCACCAGTATCAACGTGCGGAGTGTATTCCGCTTTATGTTTACCACGCAGACGGCGCGCCAGTTCAGTCGCCAGGCGACCCAAGGTTTTGCCAGTTGCGTCAACAACATACCAGTCACGTTGGACGGTTTCTGGTTTAGCTGTAAAAGTTTTCATCGAAAAGCTTACCCAAATTAAGTTACACGTTGGTGAAATCCCAAACGCTTAAGTAAACGAATGAGGCTCACACGACCATTTTGACCAGCAAGCCACCCCTTCGGATAGCGTTACCGGAACGCAGAGGATTTGGGAAAAAAATCCTGTGCTGTAACGTGGGGTCGCAAGATTATAGAGAAGTCGATTACAAAAATCGAACCCTATTTTCATTTATTACGCGTAATCTTAGGGTAAATGCGCCAGCCGCAGGTACTCCTCGCTCTGCATTTCCTGCAGACGCGACAAACAGCGCTGATATTCAAATTTCAGGCGTGAGCCCTGATAAATTTCAAACAGCGAGGTTTCTGCCGCCACGACCAGTTTGACATGGCGCTCATAAAACTCGTCGACCAGCGCCAGAAAACGCCGCGCCTGATCTTCCGTTTTGTAGATCATCACCGGCACATCAAACAGCAGGACGCTGTGAAAGCGGCGCGATAGCTCAATGTAATCATGCTGGCTGCGCCCTTCTCCGCACAGCGTTTTGAAATCAATGGCAATCACCCCTTCCGCTACGCCCATCGTTGCCATTTTACGATGGTTGATTTCCAGCACCGGCGCTTCACCGCGTTTTTCGCCTGACAGCGCCTGAAACAAGCGATCCATCTCAGCGTACGTGTCAGGTGCCAGAGGGAACTTCCATAAATGTGCTGACGTCAGCGTACGCAGACGGTAATCAATGCCCGCATCGACGTTCATCACCTCACAGTGTTGCTTAATCTGCTCAATGGCAGGCAGGAAGCGTGCACGCTGCAAGCCGTTTTTGTACAGGTTATCAGGCGGAATATTCGAGGTCGCAACCAGGCTGATGCCGCGCGCAAACAGCGCTTCCATCAGCGTACCCAGCAACATGGCGTCAGTGATGTCAGAAACAAAAAACTCGTCAAAACAGAGAATATCGGTTTCAGCCTTGAAGCGGTCGGCAATGATGAGTAGCGGATCGCTGTGCCCCTGCAGTTCTGTTAGTTCTTCATGCACACGCAGCATAAAGCGGTGGAAGTGCAAACGCAGTTTGCGGTCGCCAGGAATAGACTGAAAAAACAGATCCATTACCCAGGTTTTCCCGCGGCCAACGCCGCCCCACATATACAAGCCACGAACGGGCGCTTTGGCGTGTGACGTCTCTTTTCGTACCAGCTTCGACAGACGACCTAACAACCCTGATGAGGCGGGTTCGGTGTTATGCTGACGCGCGATCAGCCCTTGCTGGATAGCATCTAAGCGGGTAATCGCTTCACGTTGTACATCGTCGGGCTTGAAATCGCCCTGTGATAGCGCCTGCTCGTAGCGGGCAAGCGGAGATGAGGTTTGCATGGTTCTCTCAGTGTCCCTGAATTTTGTCTTATTCAAACGTCGTTTGTCGAAAAAAAGGCCGCTCTACACTAAGGCATGGCGCTCCAGAGTTCCACATCCATAAGATTAACGGGTATAGTGACTACTATTAAGTGGTGCAACGCCCTACGGAACAACGGAAATAACACGGGAGTCATTATGACCTGGGAATACGGGCTAATTGGTTTAGTGGTAGGTATTATTGTCGGCGCAGTGGCAATGCGTTTTGGCAACCGGAAGCTGCGTGAGCAGCGCAGCATGCAGTATGAACTGGATAAGACCAAGGCCGAGCTGGCAGATTATCGCCAGGAGCTGACCAATCACTTTGCGCAAAGTGCAGAGCTGCTGGATAACATGGCGCGCGATTATCGTCAGCTCTATCAGCATATGGCGAAAGGTTCCAACGATCTGCTGCCCAATATGCCTGGGGATAAAAATCCCTTTGCATGGCAACTGACCGAAGCAGAAGCCGATAACGATCAGGCACCGGTGCAGATGCCGCGTGATTATTCTGAAGGCGCCTCCGGTTTACTGCGTGGTGAACGCGCCGTCCGCGACTAAGCTTATCGGGCACAGCCACGCTGTGCCCGCTGTTTTTGCGAACCCCGGCCACAAACGGCTGTCTCATTGATTTATTCCCCCCACTTTTTGCAGCGAGAGCGTTGTAGCAATGAAAAAACAAGCACGACTGTTAAGCGCATTAGCCTTGAGTATTGGAATGAGTCTTGCCGCTGCGCCCGGCGCGATGGCGACGCTGCCCGCACAGATTCAGAGCCAGCCCCTGCCGAGCCTGGCCCCAATGCTGGAAAAAGTGTTACCTGCGGTGGTCAGTGTGCATGTTGAAGGCACGCAGTCTGATTCCCAGGCCCAGGCTCAGGATATCCCCGAGCCGCTGAAACGCTTCTTCGGCCAGTTGCCTGGCGGCGGACCAGCCCAGCCTCAACCCTTTGAGGGACTTGGTTCCGGTGTCATCATCGATGCCGCCAAGGGCTACGTTCTGACCAACAATCACGTGGTCAATGGTGCTGACAAAATCAACGTTCAGCTCGGCGACGGCAGTGAATATGATGCCAAACTCATTGGTCACGATGAGCAGACCGATATTGCCCTGATTCAGATTCAGGGCGCGAAAAACCTGACACAGATAAAAGTGGCCGATTCTGATCAACTCAAAGTCGGCGACTTTGCCGTTGCCATTGGTAATCCCTTTGGCCTGGGTCAGACGGCAACCTCAGGGATTATCTCAGCGCTGGGCCGCAGTGGCCTGAATCTCGAAGGGCTGGAAAACTTTATTCAGACCGACGCCGCCATCAACCGGGGTAACTCGGGTGGCGCACTGGTTAACCTGAACGGCGAGCTGATCGGCATTAATACCGCCATTCTGGCCTCCAGCGGCGGCAATATCGGCATTGGCTTTGCTATTCCCAGCGATATGGCAATGAACCTGGCACAGCAGCTGATTAAGTACGGCGAAGTGAAACGGGGTCAGTTGGGGATTAAAGGCACTGAGATGACCGCAGATATCGCCAAGGCGTTTAACGTGGACGCTCAGCGTGGCGCATTCGTCTCTGAAGTGCTGCCGCAGTCTGCTGCTCAAAAAGCCGGTATCAAGTCAGGCGATATCATCGTTTCGGTCAACGACAAACCGATCACCAGCTTCGCAGAACTGCGGGTGAAAATCGGCACAACGGCACCGGGCGAGAAAGTTAAGCTTGGCCTGTTGCGTGAAGGGAAACCGGTGAGCGTCGATGTCACCCTTGAACAAAGTGCCCAGACGACAGCCAGCGCACAGCTGCTTTCTCCGGCACTGCAAGGCGCAACGCTGAGCGACGGTCAGACCAAGACCGGCGATAAAGGCGTGAAAATTGATGCCATCGAAAAAGGGACGCCTGCCGAGCAGGTTGGTCTGCAAAAAGATGACGTTATCATTGGTGTCAACCGCACGCGGGTTCAGAACATTGCCGAAATGCGCAAGGTGCTGGAAGCCAAACCACCGGTGATGGCACTGAATGTGGTACGCGGTGAAGAAAGTATCTATCTGTTATTGAGATAAACCACGCATTACGGCGGACACAAGCGCGTGTGTGTCCGCCGCTCTCATGTTATTCTCCCCAGCGTTCTCCCCTGACGTGATTTAACACCATGTTTCTTAAACTCTTGCGTTCAGTGGTGTTGGGACTGATTGTTGCGGGCATCTTGCTCGTGGCGCTGCCCGCACTGCGTTTGGGCAGTGCTGCCCTGTATAGTCAAAATGACAGTAACGACGAAACGCCCTTTGGCTTTAATCAAGGGGTGAGGCGTGCCGTGCCTGCCGTTGTGAACGTTTACAACCGCAGCGCACATGGGAACAACAACCGCGGTATCACCACGCTGGGTTCGGGCGTGATTATGAATGCCAAGGGCTACATCCTGACCAACAAGCACGTCATCAACAATGCCGATCAGATTATCGTCGCCCTACAGGATGGCCGTTTTTTTGAAGCCACCCTGGTCGGTTCAGATGCCATGACCGATTTGGCCGTGTTGAAAATTACCGCCTCTAATCTGCCGGTTATCCCCATTAATCCCAAACGCGTCGCGCATATTGGCGATGTGGTGATGGCTATCGGCAACCCCTACAACCTGGGACAAACGGTTACCCAAGGCATTATCAGTGCGACAGGCCGTGTTGGGCTTAGCTCTTCAGGCCGCCAGAACTTCCTGCAAACCGATGCCTCCATCAATCAGGGGAATTCAGGCGGTGCGCTGATCAACTCCCTGGGCGAACTTATGGGCATTAACACCCTGACGTTCGATAAAAGCAGCGATGGCGAAACGCCAGAGGGGATCGGTTTTGCTATTCCCACGCCGCTGGCGTCCAAAATCATGGATAAGCTGATCCGTGATGGTCGGGTGATACGCGGCTATATCGGGATCACCGCCCGAGAGGTGCCGCCGTTACACGGTCAGGGCAACAGCCTTGATCGGGTTCAGGGCATTATCGTCAGCGTGGTTACCCCCGGCGGGCCTGCTGAGAAAGCCGGTATTCAGGCAAATGATGTGCTGCTGAGCGTAGACGGTAAACCGGCTATATCGGCACAGGAAACCATGGACCAGGTTGCTGAAATTCGCCCCGGATCGGTAGTTGATGTCCAGGTGCTGCGCAATGACAAGAAGCTGACGCTGCCGGTAACGATTCTGGAGTTTCCCGATAACAGTCAGTAGGTCAGGTAAGCCGGCGCCCGGCGCAATGCGGTGAAGGGCAATCCAGGCCCTCCTGGTGTTCTGCCTGCGCGGCGCGGCTTTTCAGCTGCGCCGGTTTTCAGGGCTGGGGCGGCAAGACTTAGCAGCGGTCCACCGGAAACGCGATCACCTCAGACAGCGATTCTGCGTTCAGTGCCAGCATGATCAAACGATCCACACCCAGAGCGACGCCCGAACTGGCCGGCATACCGTGTTCCAGCGCGGCCAGCAGGTAGGTATCAATCGGATGTTGCGGCAGACCGCGCGCCGCGCGCCGACGGTTATCCTGTTCAAAGCGCTGACGCTGTTCACGGCTGTCGGTGAGTTCACGGAAACCATTCGCCAGCTCAATACCTTTGTAGTAAACCTCAAAGCGTTCAGCCACCCGATGGTCTTCGGTGCTGATCTCCGCTAATGCCGCCTGGCTGGCCGGAAAGTGATAGATAAAGCACGGCTTGTCCTGGCCAATTTTGGGTTCAACGCCCAGCATAAACAGCAGCATCAGCAAGGTATCGCGATCGTCTTCCCGGCTCGCCAGCTCGCCCTCACCCAGTTTTTCCGCTGCGTCGCGCAGCTGCGCTTTGTCAGCGGAAAGCGGGTCCAGCTCAAGGTGGCGAATAAAGGCCTGCTGATAAGAGAGCGACTCTGCGCTGTCACACTCCAGCACCTGCTGCAGCAGATCATCAACTTCATTCATCAACCGGTACATATCATAGTGGGGGCGATACCACTCCAGCATGGTGAACTCAGGGTTGTGATACCGTCCGGCCTCTTCATTGCGGAAGCTGCGGCCCATTTGATAGATGGGGCCACTTCCGGCAGCCAGCAGGCGTTTCATGTGGTATTCCGGGCTGGTCATCAGCCAGAGGTCGCGGCCTTCGGACATGCCAGGCCCGACAAAGCGCGTCTGGAAGGGCACCAGATGGATGTCAGTGATTGTGGCCTGACTCATCGCTGGCGTATCGACTTCCAGTACGCCACGATCGGCGAAGAAACGACGTACTTCAGCAATGATGGCTGCGCGTTTAATTAAATTGGCAATGGAAGCGCCAGGTTGCCAGCTTGCCGTTTCACTCATGGTGATGACTCCAGATACAAATAAGGGAGGGAAGTCTACTCGCAATGTGGGTGGCAAACAATCGTGGCGCAAACCTGTCCAGGAAACGGCGGGGGTTCTATAATTAACAGGCTAAATCACAAAGGAATCTTTTTATGTCTCCATGGAAAACATTGGTCGCCAGCGTAAGTGCATTTCTGTCTGTTGCCTGCTCAACTACCCCGCCGAAAAACGTTACCGTCATTGAAAACTTCGACAGCCAGCGTTACCTCGGTCAGTGGTACGAGATCGCCCGGCTGGATCATGGCTTTGAACGCGGCCTGGAACAGGTCACAGCAAATTACAGCCCGCGTGAGGATGGCGGTCTGAAAGTTGTTAATCGCGGCTATAACGTCAAAAAACAGCGTTGGCAGGAAAGCGTAGGCAAAGCTTACTTTACTGGCGACAAGCAGCGTGCGGCGCTGAAGGTGTCGTTCTTTGGTCCATTTTACGGTGGCTACAACGTGATAGCGCTGGATTCCGACTACCGATATGCGCTGGTATGCGGCCCTAACCGCCACTATCTGTGGATTCTGTCACGGATGCCGCAGTTGGATGACGGCGTGAAACAAAAGCTTGTGCAGCAGGCACGCCAGGCCGGTTTCCCGGTTGATGAGTTGATTTGGGTTAAGCAGGGATAAAAGAAAGCCGGTACGAAAAGGTTCGTACCGGTTTTTTTATTTACTGCGCACTGCGCTGAATCGCGTGGCCGCCCGCTTCAACGTCTTCGCCAACGCCGCGCGTGGTGTTGCAGCCAGAAAGCAGTGCAGAGAACATCATCACAGAGAAAATCGCAACAATACTTTTCTTTAACATATCCATATCCTTTTTGATTGCATTATAAGTACAGCTTTTAAAGCATAGACTGATTACGCAACGCCGCGAGCCTGAGCTGCGGAAAAAGGAAACGTGGATAAGTTATTTAGCCGCGCGAGAGATAGCGCCGCCCAAGTGAGAAACATCTTCGCCAAAACCGTGGAAGGTGTTACAGGCGCTTAGTCCAGAAGTGACAAGCAACGCCAACGCGATAAGTTTTGCCCGTTTTTTCATGGTGAACTCACTCAAGAAAAAGGCGCATCAGAGAATGCGCCTTTCATGTTTATTTTACGCGTGACACGTATTCGCCAGAGCGGGTGTCAACTTTCACCACCTCACCAATCTGCACGAACAATGGCACTTTAATGACTGCACCCGTTGACAGTGTCGCTGGCTTGCCGCCAGTACCTGCGGTATCACCTTTCAGGCCTGGGTCGGTTTCAATGACTTCTGCCTCAACAAAGTTTGGTGGCTGAACCGCAATCGGTTTATCGTTCCATAAGGTTACGATACACTCCGCGTTGTCCTGCAACCACTTCTGTACTTCGTCCAGCACTTTTGCTTCAACCTGATACTGCTCAAAGCTTTCAGGGTGCATGAAGTAGTAGAAATCACCGTCGTTGTAAGAATACTGCAGCGTCATATCCTTCACGTCTGCGCCTTCGGCAGAATCCGTTGATTTGAAGGTTTTTTCAACGCGTGAACCGGTCAGCAGACGACGCATTTTTACACGTGCAAACGCCTGACCTTTACCCGGCTTAACGAACTCGCTTGATTCGATGGCATAAGGTTCGCCTTCGAACATGATTTTAAGACCGGGACGGAAATCGTTGCTAAGATAAGTCGCCATAAAGGCCCTCTGTAGATATTAACTGGTAATAGCCAAAAAAATGGCACACATTGTAACCCTAAATTCCCCTTCCAGAGAAGATTGGTTGCAGCAACTTGCTGATGTTGTCACTGATCCTCATGAATTACTGCAACTTTTAGCGCTCGACCATCATCTGGATCTGGCTGCTGGCAGTGACGCACGCCGACTTTTTGCGCTGCGCGTGCCGCGCGCCTTTATCCAGCGGATGAAAAAAGGCGATGCACGGGACCCGCTCCTGCTACAGGTACTGACCAGCCGTCAGGAGTTTATCGACGCGCCAGGTTATAGCACCGATCCACTCGATGAACAAAATAGCGTGGTGCCGGGATTACTGCACAAATATAACAATCGTGCCTTGCTGTTGGTCAAAGGCGGCTGCGCCGTGAACTGCCGTTACTGCTTTCGCCGTCATTTTCCTTACCAGGATAATCAGGGCAACAAGCGTAACTGGCAGGCCGCGCTGGATTATATTGCCGCTCATCCGGAACTGGATGAGATTATCTTTTCCGGCGGCGATCCCTTAATGGCAAAAGATCATGAGCTGGCCTGGCTCATTGACGCGCTGGCCGCTATCCCGCATCTGAAACGGCTACGTATTCACAGCCGACTGCCGGTGGTGATTCCGGACCGCATCACGGCAACGCTGTGTCAGATACTGGCTGAGACGCGGCTTCAGGTATTGATGGTAACCCATATCAACCACGCCCGTGAGATTGATGAGGCACTCTGCGATGCCATGCTGCGCCTGAAAGGTGCTGGCGTTACGCTGCTTAATCAGAGCGTGCTGCTGCGCGGCGTGAATGATGAGGCGCAAACCCTGGCGGCGCTGAGCAATGCGCTGTTCAATGCCGGCATTCTGCCCTACTACCTGCATGTGCTGGACAAGGTGCAGGGCGCGGCACATTTCTATGTTTCCGATGAGGAAGCCCGCGCGCTGATGCGCGGCCTGTTGCCCTTAGTCTCCGGTTATCTGGTGCCTAAGCTGGCACGAGAAATCGGCGGCGAGCCGAGCAAAACGCCGCTGGATTTACAGCTTCGTCAGGAATAAAAACGCGGTCGCCTGGGCGGTCAATCATGCATGCTCATGGCCGCCCGGACAGACCACGCGTCCGGCATCCGCTGGCACCTCACAGGCCATCAATACGGCGACAACACATCAGCCATAAAAAAACGACCGGCTCGCAGGCCGGTCGTCTCAAAAAACTCTGCTTATTCAGCGGACAATCAGTTAGGGCACTTATAAACCTGGCCAGTCATTTTGCTGTCGAGTGGCGCAAAGGCTGACAGCAGATTTTGTGTCGGGCTGGTCGCACCATAAATGACATTGCCGCCCATCTCTGCTGCACGGTTACGCAGGTCGTTAGCTGCACCACGCAGTGCGCTGGTTTCACCACCGGCTCCGCTTAACCAGTTACTTTGCGAGCCGGTCAGGCTACCCAGAAGCTGACATTGTTTGCCAGGTTGCTGGTCGGTAAAGGTGACGCGCTGACCAGCAGAAGTCAGGTCGGTAGAGCTGCTGCAGCCTGTAAGCAATAACGCACCAGCCGTAAGACCGAGCAAGAGGTTAATACGCATTATAATCCCCATTTATTATCATCAGTGTCGGATGGCAGCGTAGCAGAAAAACACGCATTTTTTCTGAACATTCATTGCCCTAATCCGTGCCAACGTCACCGTTGCGCCACTACTTATACCTTTTCCTCAGCAAAAGAAAAACCCCCGACCGTTTCCGATCGGGGGTTCTTATGACGCAAGCGTCAGGGCAATTACATCATGCCGCCCATACCGCCCATGCCACCCATACCGCCAGCGCCTGCACCTAAGTCTGGTGCATCGCCTTTCGGCAGGTCAGTGACCATACATTCGGTGGTGATCATCAGGCCAGCAACCGACGCCGCGTACTGCAGAGCAGAGCGAGTCACTTTGGTTGGGTCCAGAATACCGAAGTCGATCATGTTGCCGTATTCTTCAGTCTGCGCGTTATAACCGTAGTTACCGTCGCCTGCTTTCACGTTGTTTGCTACAACAGAAGGCTCTTCGCCGGCGTTAGATACGATTTGACGCAGTGGTGACTCCATTGCGCGCAGCGCAACTTTGATACCCACGTTCTGGTCTTCGTTCTGACCACGCAGCTCGGTCAGCAGTGCTGCAACGCGAACCAGCGCCACACCACCACCCGCAACCACACCTTCTTCTACCGCAGCACGGGTTGCGTGCAGGGCATCTTCAACGCGGGCTTTTTTCTCTTTCATTTCAACTTCAGTTGCTGCGCCCACTTTCAGTACGGCAACACCGCCTGCCAGTTTCGCGACGCGCTCCTGCAGTTTTTCTTTGTCGTAGTCAGACGTGGCTTCTTCGATCTGCTGACGAATCTGGGTTACGCGGCCCTGAATAGTAGCCTCTTCACCTACGCCATCAATGATGGTGGTGGTGTCTTTGTTGATCACCACACGCTTCGCCTGACCCAGATCTTCCAGGGCTGCTTTCTCCAGTTCCATACCGATCTCTTCAGAGATAACGGTACCACCGGTCAGGATAGCGATATCCTGCAGCATGGCTTTACGACGGTCGCCGAAGCCAGGCGCTTTAACCGCAGCCACTTTCACGATACCGCGCATGGTGTTAACCACCAGGGTCGCCAGCGCTTCGCCTTCGACGTCTTCCGCGATGATCAGCAGAGGTTTACCGGCTTTCGCAACGGCTTCCAGCACTGGCAGCATTTCACGGATGTTAGAAATTTTCTTGTCAGCCAGCAGGATGAACGGTGATTCCAGCTCAATTGCGCCCGTCTCTGGCTTGTTGATGAAGTAAGGAGACAGGTAGCCGCGATCGAACTGCATACCTTCAACCACGTCCAGCTCGTCTTGCAGACCGGTGCCTTCTTCAACGGTGATAACGCCTTCTTTGCCCACTTTTTCCATTGCCTGAGCAATCAGTGTACCCACGGTTTCATCGGAGTTCGCAGAGATGGTACCAACCTGAGCAATGGCTTTAGAGTCTGAGCAAGGCACAGACAGTTTTTTCAGTTCTTCAACCGCAGCGATAACCGCCTGGTCGATACCGCGCTTCAGATCCATCGGGTTCATGCCCGCCGCAACGGCTTTCAGGCCTTCGGTGATGATGGACTGCGCCAGAACGGTTGCAGTGGTGGTACCGTCGCCCGCAGCGTCGTTCGCTTTAGAGGCCACTTCTTTCACCATCTGTGCGCCCATGTTTTCGAACTTGTCTTCCAGCTCGATTTCACGCGCAACAGAGACACCATCTTTAGTGATGGTCGGTGCACCAAAAGATTTATCCAGAACCACGTTACGGCCTTTCGGGCCCAGGGTAACTTTTACTGCATCTGCCAGTACGTTCACGCCACGCAACATTTTTACGCGTGCGTCATTACCGAATTTTACGTCTTTAGCTGCCATTTCAAATTTCCCTTAAATTCGTTTCGTTCAGTGAATTACGCGTAAAACTTACGCTTCAACAATCGCCAGAATGTCGCTTTCAGAGATGATCAGGACTTCTTCGTTGTCGATTTTTTCAGTTTTGGCACCGTAGCCTTCGCTGAAGATCACTACGTCACCAACTTGTACGTCCAGCGGCTTCACTTCGCCACTTTCAAGGATACGGCCTTTGCCCACAGCCAGAACTTCACCACGAGTGGATTTGCCTGCTGCAGAACCGGTCAGCACAATGCCACCCGCTGACTTAGCTTCAACTTCTTTACGCTTCACGATGACACGATCGTGTAATGGACGAATTTTCATTTGATAGCTCTCCTTTGAGAAGTCCAATCATTCATTTTTGGGTTGAATACCGGGCTGTGTGGCTTCCGGCCTCGTGACCAGAGAGATAGGGCCGCGACCTGACACTTTCAAGGGGGCAACCCACAAATTTTTTTAGTCTGATGGCACAACTGGCGACTTTTTAGACAAACCAGGCGAACTGGCTAAAAGACAAACAAAAAGCGCGACCTGAGGTCGCGCCTGAGAGGCAGAGATTAACGATCTTTAGGATCGTCATGATGTTCAAGACGATCGCTGTCTTTGCGTTCGAACTCGCCGTCCATCGTGTAACCACTGTCCGGGCCTGCGCCGGGTCCACGCCAGACGCGCAGATGCGGCATCAATTTTAACGTCAGGTGTTTCTGCACCGGCGGCAGTAACAGCAGCAAGCCCAGCAGGTCGGTAAAGAAACCTGGCAGCAGCAGCAGGAAACCGGCAATGATCAGCGAAACGCTTTTCACCATTTCCTGCGCCGGGCTTTCGTTACGCGCCAGCTTCTCCTGCATCAGCATAAAGTTTTTCATGCCCTGGTTTTTAACCAAAGACACGCCAATGCATGAGGTGAAAACCACCAGCAGCATAGTGAGCAGCACGCCGAGGACGTGTGCAACCTGAATGAAAAGCGAGATCTCAATCCAGGCCAGTACGAAAAAGATCACTAACGGTAACCAGCGCACCGGATTCTCCTGTGAGTCAGGCTGCCCGGTTGATCGCCCGGCAGCGTGTAAATTCATGATGACAAGATACAGAGATGGTCATTAAGGCCGCCCATTTCAACCACATCAGGCAAATTTTTGCTTCAGGGTTAAATTTGTGAGCGATTTCACATATTGTTAACGTAACGATGCCAGTAAGGTGATCTCTGTTCGCGCTTTTGGGCTGGGTCAGAATAGGATCGTGCTCACCCGCCTGAATACGGATAAAATAGCGGTTCTGGCGCTTCCCCACAAAACAAACACATCATCTGCGATGGTTAGCAGTGACAACAAGAAGGTTATCATGGCGAACAACATTCGTATCGAAGAAGACCTGTTAGGCATGCGCGAAGTTCCGGCGGATGCTTATTATGGCGTTCATACTTTGCGTGCGATTGAGAACTTTTACATCAGCAACAGCAAAATCAGCGATATTCCTGAGTTTGTTCGCGGCATGGTGATGGTGAAAAAAGCGGCGGCAATGGCTAACAAAGAGCTACAAACCCTGCCGCGGGATATCGCCAACATCATTATTCAGGCCTGCGATGAAGTGCTGGACAAAGGTCGCTGCATGGACCAGTTTCCGGTCGATGTGTATCAGGGCGGTGCGGGCACCTCGGTGAATATGAATACCAATGAGGTGCTGGCGAATATTGGCCTGGAGCTAATGGGGCATCAGAAAGGCGAATACCAGTACCTGAATCCAAACGATCACGTTAATAAATGTCAGTCTACCAATGATGCTTACCCGACCGGCTTTCGCATCGCGGTTTACAGCTCCCTGTTGAAACTGCTCGACGGCATCAGTCAGTTAGCCAAGGGCTTCCAGCGTAAAGCTGACGAATTCCAGACCATCTTAAAAATGGGCCGAACGCAGTTACAGGATGCCGTTCCTATGACGCTCGGCCAGGAATTCCACGCCTTTAGCGTGCTGCTCAATGAAGAGACCAAGAGCATTTTGCGTACCGGCGAGCTGCTTCTGGAGGTTAACCTGGGGGCGACCGCCATCGGTACACGCCTGAATACGCCAGATGGCTACCAACAGTTAGCCGTGCAGAAACTGGCAGAGGTCAGTAACCTGGCGGTGGTGCCAGCGGAAGATCTGATAGAGGCTACCTCCGACTGCGGTGCCTACGTTATGGTGCACTCGTCCCTGAAGCGCCTGGCGGTAAAACTCTCTAAAATCTGTAATGACCTGCGCCTGCTCTCTTCTGGCCCGCGCGCCGGACTCAATGAAATCAACCTCCCGGAGCTGCAGGCCGGTTCCTCTATCATGCCTGCCAAAGTGAATCCGGTCGTGCCTGAGGTGGTGAACCAGGTGTGCTTTAAAGTGATCGGCAACGATACAACGGTCACGATGGCCTCCGAAGCCGGCCAGCTGCAGCTTAACGTGATGGAGCCGGTGATTGGCCAGGCGCTGTTTGAATCGGTCAGCATCCTGACCAACGCCTGTTACAACCTGCTGGAAAAATGCATCAACGGCATCACGGCCAACAAAGCGGTCTGTGAAGCCTACGTGTTTAACTCCATTGGTATTGTCACCTACCTGAACCCGTACATTGGTCACCATAATGGCGACATCGTCGGCAAAATTTGCGCCGAAACCGGTAAAAGCGTGCGCGAGGTGGTTCTGGAGCGCGGCTTGCTTACCGAAAGCGAGCTGGACGATATTTTCTCCGTGCAGAACCTGATGTATCCGGTTTACAAAGCCAAACGTTATACCGATGAAAACGAACAATAAGGCTTAATTGCACTTACTGATGTAAAAGGCACATCGTAATCAAAACGATGTGCCTTTTTGTTTGTTAAAAGGATGAGTTTGCTCGTCGACTCATCACAATTTCGGGAGTGGCACATGTTCTTGGTTGAGCTGTTTATCGTCTTGCTGGCGATTTGGCTGGGCGCGCGCCTTGGCGGTATCGGCATTGGGTTTGCCGGCGGCATGGGCGTGCTGATCCTGACGCTGGGTTTTGGTATGAAGCCGGGGGTTATCCCCTTTGATGTGATCGAAATTATCATGGCCGTCATCGCCGCGATTGCAGCCATGCAGGTGGCGGGCGGGATGGATTATCTGGTCAGCCTTGCCGAGCGGTTACTGCGCCGTCATCCCCGTTATGTCACTTTTCTTGCGCCACTGGTGACCTATATGATGACGCTGCTGGCTGGCACCGGTCACACTGCATTCTCCACCTTACCCGTCATTGCCGAAGTGGCGAAAGAACAAGGCGTCCGCCCTTCCCGGCCTTTATCAATTGCGGTTGTCGCCTCTCAGGTCGCGATTACCGCCTCCCCCATTTCCGCTGCGGTGGTGTTCTTTGCCACGCTGCTGGAACCGCGCGGGGTGAGCTATATCATGCTGCTGGCGATTGCCATTCCGGCCACCATGGTTGGGCTGTTTCTTGCCGCCCTGGTGACCAACTTCCTGGGTAAAGAGCTGAAAGATGATGAGGTCTATCAGGCGCGACTGGCTAAAGGCGAAGTGACGCTGCGCGGTGCCACGGTTTATCAGGCTAAGCCCGGGGCCAAAAAATCGGTCCTGCTCTTTCTGGTCGGTATTGCCGCCGTGGTGATTTACGCCACCGCCACCAGCGAAAGCGTCCACCTGATCGCTAACCCGCCGCTGCCGCGCAATGAGGCGATCGTCGTGTTTATGCTCACCATTGCTACGCTGATCAGTCTGACCTGCAAAATTGATACCGGTGCTATCCTCAGCGCCAGCACCTTCAAGTCCGGCATGAGTGCCTGTATCTGTGTGATGGGCGTAGCCTGGCTGGGCGATACCTTTGTGAAAGCCCATCTGACAGATATTCAAATGCTGGCGGGCGACACGCTAAAAACCTACCCATGGATGCTGGCGCTGGTGCTGTTCTTCTCTTCCATGCTGCTCTATTCGCAGGCGGCCACCGCAAAAGCCCTGCTGCCCGCCGCGTTAGCGCTTGGCGTGACACCGCTGACGGCTATCGCCTCTTTTGCCGCCGTTTCTGCGCTGTTTGTCTTACCCACCTATCCCACGCTGTTAGCCGCTGTCGAGATGGATGATACCGGTTCGACCCGAATCGGTAAGTTTGTGTTCAATCATGCCTTTATTATTCCGGGCGTGCTGGCTATCACCTTGTCCGTCATGTGTGGCTTTATCTTTGGTGGGCTATTGCTGTAATCACAGCGGCGCGGTGAACGTGCTACTATCGGCGTTATTTCCAGGAGATTCCTCATGATGAACGCCGTAGTCATCCTCTGTACTGCCCCGGATCAGGCCTGTGCGCAACAGTTGGCAACCCTGGCGCTTCAGGCCAGGTTAGCCGCCTGTGTCACCCTCTTACCCGGTGCGACCTCCTGTTACATCTGGCAGGGCCAACTGGAGCAGACCAGCGAAGTTCAGATGTTACTCAAATGCGACACTGCGCATCAGCAGGCCCTGATCGACCTGCTCAAGCACGCGCATCCTTACGATGTACCAGAGCTGCTGGTACTGCCGGTTCAACATGGAGACAGTGAATACTTGTCATGGCTGCACGCATCTCTCGCTTAATCACCCTGGTCCTGGCGCTGTTTATCTGCCTGCAGGCGCAGGCTGACCTGTTTGCCCCAAAAACCACCAGCCGCTTTCTGCCCGTTGATCAGGCTTTTGCCTTTGATTTCGATCAGCACGACTCGCATCTTAATCTGCACTGGAAAGTCAAAGAGGGCTATTACCTTTATCGCCAGCAAATCAAGGTCGTCCCCCATGATGCCCGCATTGCGCCCTTAGCCCTGCCCGTGGGCCAGCCGCATGAAGACGAATTTTTTGGCAAAAGCGAGATTTATCCCCAGGATCTGAGCGTGCCCGTCATGCTGCAGCAGGCGGCGCAAGGGGCGACCCTCAGCGTGACTTATCAAGGCTGTGCCGCCGCAGGCTTCTGTTATCCACCCGAAACCCGCAGCATTCCCCTTTCGCCGGTAGCTGCCACCGCCAGTGCGCCAGCCGTTAAGTCTGTAAGCGCCAGTAGTCCTTTGCCCTTTTCACCCCTGTGGGCGCTGCTGATTGGTATCGGCGTTGCCTTTACGCCGTGCGTATTGCCGATGTATCCACTGATCTCTGGCATCATCCTTGGCGGTAAGCGTCACTATTCGCTGGGCAGGCTGTTTGCACTGGCCATGGTCTATGTGCAGGGGATGGCACTCACTTATACCGTGCTGGGTGTGATCGTGGCGGCGGCTGGCCTGCGTTTTCAGGCGGCCTTACAGCATCCTTATGTGCTTATCAGCTTATCGGTACTGTTTATTCTGTTAGCCCTGTCGATGTTTGGCCTTTTCTCGCTACAGCTCCCCGCCAGCGTACAAACCCGCCTGACACTGTGGAGCAACCGTCAGCAGGGCGGCTCACTGCCGGGCGTTTTCCTGATGGGCGCGCTGGCAGGCTTAATCTGTTCGCCCTGCACCACCGCGCCACTCAGCGCCATTCTGCTGTATATCGCCCAGAGCGGTAATCTACTGGCCGGTGCTGGCACCCTGTGGCTGTATGCTGTCGGTATGGGATTACCGCTGATCGCCGTGACGCTGTTTGGTAATCGCTTCCTCCCCAAAAGCGGCCCCTGGATGCAGACCATCAAAGAAGGGTTTGGCTTTGTCATTCTCGCGCTGCCGATCTTCCTGTTGGAGCGGATACTCGGCGATCTGTGGGGCATGCGTTTGTGGAGCCTGCTGGGCGTGGCGTTCTTTGCGTGGGCATTCAGTGCCAGCTTACGCGCCAGCGGCGGTAAATGGCGCGTGGTACAAATTATTATGCTGGCCGCCGCGCTGATCAGCGCCCGCCCGTTGCAGGACTGGGCTTTCGGCAGCGGCGCGCCGCAGCAAAACATCGCACACCTTCCCTTTCAGTCTGTTCAAACCGTTGAACAGGTAGACCAGGCCCTGCAGCAAGCCCAGGGGCGCATCACCATGGTGGATCTCTATGCGGACTGGTGCGTGGCCTGTAAAGAGTTTGAGAAATACACCTTTAGCGACAGCGCGGTTCGTGACAGTCTGAACAATGTGCAGCTGTTGCAGGCTAACGTCACGGCGAACACAACCACCGATAATGCGCTGTTGCAGCACCTGAACGTGCTAGGGTTACCCACGATTCTGTTCTTTGATGCGCAAGGAAAAGAGATCCCGGGATCGCGTATCACCGGCTTCCTGAAGGCAGATGATTTTCGTGCGCATTTGCAGAAATTGCGTGAGTAAACAAAACTGGAACCAGGACCCAGTCTGTTGATCAAAACAGGCCTGAATACCAGAGGAAAACGATTTGCAACGTGAACAGATACTCGACCATGCATTAAACGTACTTGAGCAAAATGGTCTGGCGGCCACGTCATCGCTGAAAATCCTGGCCGATGATATGCAGCTCAGCCTGACGCAGCTTGAGCAATTCTGGCCCGATCGTGACGCGCTGCTCTACGATGCATTGCAGTTTCACGCCCAGCAGATTGCACAGTGGCGTCATGACATTTTGCAGAATGACGCCCTGCGCCCGGACCAGAAGCTGATGGCACGCTATGAAGGATTAAACGAGCAGGTCAGCAAGGGCCGCTTTCCAGGCTGCCTGTTTATCGCCGCCTGCAGTTTTTATCCTCAGCCCGACCAGCCCATTCATCAACTGGCAGAAAAGCAGAAGCGCGCCTCATGGCAATTTACGCATAGCATCTTAACCTCGCTTGGCCTGGATAACCCCAGTATGGTTGCCGATCAAATGGAGCTGATCCTCGAAGGCTGCCTGAGCAAACTGCTGGTTAAACGTAATGTGCAGGACGTTGATGTGGCTAAACGCCTGGCGGAAGACGTATTGAGCATCGCTCTCTGCCGCAAAAACGGCGCGCTGGCCTGAGTTTTTGCGTCTTTGACTGAAATTCAGGCAATCAGTCACGTTTTACGTGGTTTTTTTATCAAAGCCGTTGACGGCCTGCGGCCTTTACGGTTTAATGCGCCCCGTTGCCCGAATAGCTCAGTCGGTAGAGCAGGGGATTGAAAATCCCCGTGTCCCTGGTTCGATTCCGGGTTCGGGCACCACTCTTCAGAGCCTGTTCGTTAAGAGATGAGATCCTTAACGGGCAAGACAGAGATCCCTTTTCGTCATCGTGCAGGATGAGTCGCATTCGTTCTACACTTGAAGATTATGGGATTAAGAATCCGGATGATGCTGTAACATCATCCGGATTTCTCACATCCCGAGTATTTCAATTACAGGTTTTTACCTTTTCACAAGGTTTGTGTCAACGATCTGTAAATGAAACAGCGCTAATTTTTCCTCCTCTGATATCAAGCCGTTAGAAATTTGACTTAGGCTTAGAGCATAAATGCGCTTTCCAGATTTCTTCGAAGATGATCCATATTCGCTTCAACATATTCCAGAGTGACCGCAACACTTGAATGCCCCAGCAACATTTTCACGTCATTCAGGCTGCGTTCCGGTGTTTTCATCAGGTCTGTAGCGATGGTATGCCTGAAACGGTGCGGGCTGATATCACATTGACACTCGCGTGAAAGCCGCCTGAAAAACGCCCGCATTGGGGGATGATCCATGTTACCGCCTATGACGGTTTTCTTTTTTAAACGACTGAAACGGTTGATATTAAACAGTTGATCCTTCGGCCTTGCGCCCATTTGTTTAGCCTGACGGTACAGATCTTCAAGGCGAGGCCTCAGCTTGTCCGTGACAGGCACCCGGTGTTCACGATGATTTTTTGAGCCTTCAGGTCTCAGCTCAATAACACCCTGTTTCAGATCCACATCGCACAGCCTTATATGCAGCAGCTGGTTTTGACGCATGCCCGTAAACTTTAACGTTTCAATCACTGTCATCCAGAACCATGCGGGTTCAAGCGCGTTCGGCCGGGGATCATGAATACCGATCTGCTCCTGTTCAATTTTTCGATGCATTACGAGATCAATTTTCTTCATTTGTTCCCGGGTAAGCGTTTTCTTTCGTTTACGGTCTGGCTTAACGACCACGCCATTGAACGGATTGTCCCGGGCAGTAACGAGAGAGTGCGTTATAGCGTGGTTAAACAGCGCTCTCATATGTGCAACTTTATTATTCCAAGTCCGTTTACTGCAGTTTTTTTCGTTCAAAACGTGACGTCGCCATTTAAGAACATCAAGGCGACATATACTTTCAGGCAATATTTTACCTTCACTGAATTCTGTGAAAGTTTTTACAACCTTTCTGTAGCTCCATTCACTGGCTGGACGGAGAACCTTACTGAAAAAATAGTCGTTCAGAATGTCATCGAAGGTCGTTTTTTCAGACATGGTAACCTCGTATTTTATTAACCCTGTAATTACTCTTTTTTGGGAAAGAGCCATTTGCTGTCTGAAAGACAGCTTCCTTTCTTTAAAATAATGTCAGACTTAATCATGTAGCCCGACAGTTTGGTGAACTGACCGCTTTTATCAGGCGAGTCATATTTATGGTAGGAGTAAAGACCCTTACCATTTCGTGAGTGATGAAGGCCCAGTGATTCAAAGTTTTTCTGCAGCTGGTTTTTTTCGTATTTATTATCTGGCTGCGAGGAAATAAACCGGAAAAACACATCGGGCGATACCATAAAAATAAAACCGGACAGTACATGCAGAAGACTGTCGGACTCATTAACGGTAACTTTTCCTGACTCCACGCTCTCCCGCAGCCAGTCCAGAAAAACGGTGCCCTCAGAGGGTTCACTGTCGCCCGCCGGCTTACCGTCTTCCGTTTGCTCCTGCTTCGTTAACTCAGCAGTTTGTCCGGCAGATAAAACGGGGGCTTCCCCTTTAGCCATCAGGTCCAGTAAGGAAAGTAAATCCACTCCCTGTTTAATTTCTGAATCTTCCTTTTCATTTTCATCGTCTGAACCATACTCAGTCGCTTCGCGCCCGCCGATTGCAGACTGCAGCGCGGAGCTCAGTACCGGTAACTCAGTTTCTTCTGTTCCGGGAGCGGTCTGCTCTCCGGCTGCCTGTGAGGCAGTATACGTTGCCGCTTCGCTTTCAATTGGCTCTGAAACATTTGCTGAAATGATGTGACTCGACAAAAGGACAGGTGCGTTATCTGCTAATTTTGGGGAATTATCAGCATGTTGCATTTCCGGTGCCTGGTTTACAGAAGGCGTGCCAGTAATATCTGAAAGACCACCTGTTTCCAGAGCAGCCCCCTCCCGCGCCTGCATGATGATGCTGTAAAGCACTCCGGCACCGGCACGCTGACCCGACAGAAACTGAAGAAGACAGCGTGACGCTTCCGGCCACTGGTGAAGCCAGAGCATGCCGGTCTCCGGCAGCAGCTTTGCCGCCATGTACTGACCTGTCAGGGCCTGAGCCCGGGCATTCTTTGCATTTGCAGGCCGGACCCGCCACGGGCTGTCCGGCTTGTGCAGCCCCGGATACCAGATTTTTCCGGACTGCGTCGCGCCTTCCACCTGCGTCAGCCAGGGCAGATGATGAAACAGGCCTGCCCAGAATACCGCGCAGACCCAGCCCGGTGCCTGTGCCGACTGCTCTTCAGGTCTGGCGCCAGGCGGCAGCATCATTCCCCTGACGAGCCTGACCGCCCGGACGGCCACGCCGAGGCTCAGGTCACCAAATCCCCCCGGTGACGAATAGGCACCCTTCCATGCGGCCGGGCAATCCTGCACACGCTCAAGCATCGTCTGCGCAGGCATCAGCCACCATTCCCCGGTAACGGACTGTGAAAGCGGGCTGTTATCCGCCAGCATTCTGACAAGCCTGCGGCGCTCCTCCGTCTGGATGAGCATGCTGCCCTCCATAACCGGGCGAAACGCCACCTCTCTGACGACCGTACCCGCCGGCTGCCCTGAATGCCTGTTGTTTCCCCGCCCCGTCAGCCACTTCATCACCCGTTCCATCGACACCCGCTCTTTATCTGAAATGAAGTAACGCTAAGAGACGGGGCGACATTTGCAACGTTAAACCTGGATTCAGCGCAGAGAGAAATTCTGCTTGCGTTAATTTTCAGGAACGGATTCAGGATTCACGGCGGACGGTTTTAACGTCCCGTGCTTTTCTTGCAAAACCTTCCCTTAATTAAACTGAACACACTCATGCAGCAACGTCTGGTAGCGCTATACCTTCTGCTGTGGCTGACTCTGTCCGGCAGCATCAGCCTTTTTATTTCATCTGGCCGTGACGCATTCTTTTTTATGTGGCTGCTTACGGCACTCTCTCCGTTTCTGCTCAGACCACTCGACTGGCTGACCCGTCAGCTGCTCAGGAAGCCCTGCATGCTGAGCAGCAGAAAACGCATCACCGTTCATCTGTCTCCCTGGCAGCCAACCGTCGGGCTCACGCCTGAGCGCGTGAGCTGGTTCTGGTCGGGGGTGTTTGAGTCAACTGAAGCCGCCTTAGCCGGGGGAAAAACCGTTGTGGTTGCTTCACATCTGTTAACGCCTGCCCGTGCGGCCAGGCTCAGGACATACCTGAAGGTGCGGGGCTGGTCTTACCGCAGCAGGCTGACCAGCGTCCCTTTCCGGGATTCAGCCCGCGCGCTGATGCAGCTGGAAATTCTCTTCCGGCAGTGGCACTGGCGCTGTCCGTCCCGGACCCGGTGGCCGGTGATGCTGCTGAAAAAAACTTCTGAACCGAAAAAATAATTTCGGGTGTTAAATCACGAAGGCAATGTTCACACTGATTACACACATGTATTAGATCTGAACGATCGAAATATCGCGTTATACAACACGCGGTTTTGCCAGGTACTGTATTCACACCGAATACTGAAAAGATTAACAAAATATTTTCTCATTCAGCCAACACCAGGGCCTTTATGAAACGCATGAACCTGACAGAAATCCTGTCCCGCGTCGCCTTAGAGCAGACCGATGAGCAGAGGCAGTTGCTTGAGCAGTTTGCGGAAGGGAAGAAAACCGTAAGTCCGCCAGTGACCATTCGTTTTCGGCCGGCATCACGGGAATTTGTGAATCAGGTATCACACAAGCTCGGCATCTCCGTTTCAGAGCTGGTCAATGTGATTGTTGAGGGCGTCATGACAGAAACCACAGCGCCCCGCAAAGCCACGGTAAACCGCGTTTATGAGCGTTTCTGGCACCTGATGAACCGCCACGGCCTTGATGTGCCGCAGGTGGCCACACTGCTCTCTGAGCTGAACATCGGCATGAGCGTGCTGGAGAACCGGGAGCGTACACTCGACCATCTGACCCTGCCGGTGCTGGAACAGCTTGCGTCATGGTTCGGTGTTCAGTCCGGCTGGCTCGCCGGAGAAGACACTCTTCCGGTTCAGACCATAGAACTGCGTGACTTCTGGCAGGCAGCTGAATGCCTTCTGCCTCACAAAGATACAGTGATTAACTCCTTACGTTTTTACAGACGTCAGCATGACACGGGGCACCCAGCTTTTAATATCAGCCACGAGATGGTAATCACAGCGACACGGGATAAATATATCAATGGCGTGTCCCTTGAAAGTAATTATTTAACCGGCGTGGTCCCTCTTGCGGTCAACAATGAATCAGAAACAAACGCTTTTCTCTCTTTCTGTGAATTACTGCGGTTAAAAGGAAGGGTTGCTCAAATTTCTTTTTGCAAATTACCGGGCAGGTTATTTGACAGTCTGAAAGAGGGCTCTGAGTTACCGTTTTCGGTCTCATCCGTCACTGATGAAAGTATTATGGGTAAGCTCAGAACAGGACAAAGTTTAATGTGGAGTGAGGAGGAACGGATATCTTTCCTAAACCCGGCATTTCATATTACGCCTGAATGGGAAGACTATCTGAAAGAAGTCATGAGCTTCGGTTAACCGTATTTAAATAACAAAAACCAGGCCTGCTTATTTAACTGGTGCGTCAGCATCTGGGAAACCCCTTTGCCAAAAACAAGAATAAGGAAATAAGTGATGAAAGCAAAACTGTTAACCCGCAGCATTATCCTGGCATTACTGGCTTCAGCCGTGCCGTCAGTGAATGCCGCATCAACCTGGACCGAAGCGCGTAACGACGCCATGGGGGGAACCGGCGTGGCCTCTTCCGGTTATCTGGCTGCTGCGCTTGCCAACCCCGCGCTGATGACCCGCCACGATGCCAGTGACGACGTCGGGCTCATTCTGCCGGGCGTGGGGGCACAAATCAGCGATCCGGATAACCTGCGTGACGGACTGGACAGGGTAAAAAGCACCTTTGACGACTTCCGCGATTCAGCGGGCACCGGCAACAGTTCACGACAGGCGGCCGCGCTGAAACAGGCCCTGCAGGACGTGGACGGCGACAGCGGGCATGCCAGTGCCGGGCTATCTGCTGTAATTGCCATTCCCAAAGACACCCTCCCTTTCGCCTTTGTGGCCAAAGGCTGGGGACAGGCGAAGGTCCACACCGATATCACACAGCGTGACCTGGCGTATCTCGATGCGGCACAGAGCGGCATTTTCTCGCCGACCCGGACGGACATTGATCAGATGACTTCACGGGCGCAGGGCGTTGCCGCACTGGTCACGGAATACGGTATCGCCGCAGCGCATCAGTTTACCCTGGGCGACACGCCTGTTTCTGTCGGTATCACGCCAAAGGTCCAGCGCGTGGATACGTGGAACTACAACGTTTCCGTCGGTAACTACAGCGCGTCAGATTTTCGCAGCGGCGACTGGAAGCGTTCCGAAAGCGGCGCAAACGTCGACGTCGGCTTTGCGGCTCAGCTGACGCCAGAGTGGACCGTCGGACTGACCGGACAGAACCTTGTGACGCGTAACATCAGTACGCGTGAAATCAACGGCATCACTGACACGTTCCAGATCCGCCCGCAGGCGACGGCCGGCACGGCGTGGAGCAACGGTGTTGTCACGCTGGCCACAGACGTTGACCTGACACCGGCCAGCGGTTTTGCGTCGGATGAAAAAGCACATTATGCCGGCGTGGGTGCCGAGCTGAACGCCTGGAACTGGGCGCAGCTGCGTGCCGGTTACCGCGCAGACATGCGTAACAGCGATCGCAGCATGTTTACCGCCGGTGTGGGGATTTCACCCTTCAACGTCGTGCATCTCGACCTGACCGGCATGGCCGGCACAGACCGCAGCTATGGCGCTGCCGCGCAGCTTTCTTTCACTTTCTGATGATGAACAACGTGGGCTGCCGGGTACAGCCCGCCTGTTAACCGGAGAATAGCATGTCAAAAAAAGCCTTAAATCTGTCTGCCATTGTGCTGGCGACCACGCTTACAGGCTGCAGCAGCTTCATAAACGGTATCGGCCAGTCTGGCTGGCTGAATGACGGCCGTCAGATGCCTTCAGATGTAAAAGACCAGACCACACCGGAAAAACGCAATCAGGTCAGCGATGCTTACGGTCCGGTTCTCATACCGGCCGAGACGGTGGCGATGCGCCTGAAAAAAAAGTTTGGCTTCGTTTCTGACGGGGATGTGGCCGCCGCGCACAACAGCGGCCAGGGGAATGCGGGCTGGTCAGCCTCGGCCATTTCAGAAGGCACCAGCTGGTCGGCAGAGCCCGGCAACTATTACCGCATGTCCAGAAACTGGGCGGGAAATGACAGGCTGACGATTGAGGTTCGCCGGACGCTCAAAGGCACGGGTGCCACCGGCAACAAAGCCGGGAGCTTTGTTGTATCAACGTACATTTCATCCGATCCGAAGCACGTCACTGATGCCTGGACGAAACGTCTTTTCAGTCAGATTCATGCGGCGGCACGCGGTGAAGCTGATTAAGGTTATGATAAATATGTGTTAATTCTAAAAAGTCGAGATTCTAAAATATCTTCCCTAGGCTTTTTTTTCGGATAAGACAGAAATTACAATTCAAGCTTAGTGACATTTAAGGGCTAGGAAGGTGGTTTCTGTCTCATGACCTGCTCCCCGTTGATTAACACACCGCGATGTTAGTAATGTCTTCATAAGCCACATGAGGACATCCCCATGAAGAAGCGTTTTTCCGACGAACAGATCATCAGTATTCTTCGCGAAGCGGAAGCCGGAGTTTCTGCCCGTGAGCTCTGCCGCAAGCACGCCATTTCCGACGCCACCTTTTACACCTGGCGCAAGAAGTTTGGTGGCATGGAAGTTCCTGAGGTGAAGCGGCTTAAATCTCTTGAAGAGGAGAACGCCAGACTCAGGAAGCTGCTTGCCGAAGCCATGCTGGATAAGGAGGCACTTCAGGTGGCTCTGGGGCGAAAGTACTGACGACAGACCAGAAGCGGGAAGCCGTTGAGTTTATGTGTGATGCGACCGGTCTGTCGCAACGTCGTGCCTGCAGGCTTACAGGTTTGTCTCTGTCGACCTGCCGCTATGAGGCTCAGCGCCCGGCGGCTGATGCGCATTTATCAGGGCGCATCACTGAGCTGGCACTGGAGCGCAGGCGTTTTGGCTACCGTCGCATCTGGCAGTTACTGCGCCGTGAAGGCCTTCATGTTAATCACAGGCGCGTGTACCGCCTTTATCATCTGAACGGGCTGAGCGTAAAACGCAGACGTCGTCGTAAAGGGCTGGCAACAGAACGTCTGCCGCTGCTCCGCCCGGCGGCGCCCAACCTGACCTGGTCGATGGATTTCGTCATGGACGCGCTGGCCACCGGTCGCAGGATCAAGTGCCTGACCTGTGTGGACGACTTCACGAAGGAGTGTCTGACAATTACCATCGCATTCGGGATTTCAGGCGTTCAGGTCACGCGTATTCTGGACAGCATTGCACTGTTTCGGGGCTATCCGGCGACGATAAGAACTGACCAGGGGCCGGAGTTCACCTGCCGCGCACTGGATCAATGGGCCTTTGAGCATGGCGTGGAGCTGCGGCTTATCCAGCCCGGCAAGCCGACACAGAACGGATTTATTGAGAGTTTTAACGGACGCTTTCGCGATGAATGTCTGAATGAACACTGGTTCAGCGATGTTCTTCACGCCCGGAAAATCATTAATGACTGGCGGCAGGATTATAACGAGTGTCGTCCACATTCAGCACTGAATTATCAGACGCCATCAGAGTTTGCAGCACGGTGGCGAAATGGAGAATGTGAAGGTAAACAAACCGACATTACTAACTGAAGGTTGTATCTAATTCTGGGGGCAGGTCAGAAAATCTACAGAAATTATTGGTGCTTTAATGTCCGCTATGAGCGAGAAGCGGAGAACCAAGCTTGGTATACCTATAGATATTCAGTTATTGGAAAAAAGGTATCTAAGCACTTTGATTTGGTCCGATCAGATTTTTGGCAAGAGCCCATAAGCGAATTGCATTCGACTGGTCCAACGCATAGCAAGCCACACCATACAACATACCTGTCGGACGTTCTGTCAGCAATGGTGCTTCATTACAATTCTCAAAGTACCGTCCCGTTACCCCCTCAAGCAGGGGCGAAGCTGCGAGAAGAACTGATGTAGATGCACCCTGTGCAGGAGTTTTGCGCTGGTTTTCAGGTGTTTTCAGTCCACCAGTGTGACGTTGTAAATTAGTGGCTATCGCTCCGGGGTTGAGAGCATTAGAAGTAATGCCATCATCAGTCCATCGTTGTGCAATGCCAACGGTCATCAGGATACATGCCGTTTTGGATTGGGCATATGCAAGTAAAGGGTCATAAGGTATAAAGCGGAAGTGCGGGTCGTCCCAAAATACCGGGCCAAAAAGACTACCAGCAGAACTGACATTTATCACACGAGCTCCTTGCGCTTTTGCCAGATGTTTATGAAGTCCGCATGTAAGAGCGAAATGACCAAGATAATTAGTGGCAAATTGCATCTCATAAAGTTGCGGTGATCGTTGTAGTTCTGGCAACGCCATGATGCCAGCATTATTAATTAAAGCATGGACAGGCCACTTCCATTCTTTGACAAACCGCTGTATTGAGCACAAATCACTTATATCAAGTGGACGAACATCTATATTGGGGTTGCGAGTTTCTAGGCGTAATATGCTGGCAACTTTTTCTGCAGCATCATAACGCCGGGCTGCGATAGTGACCGAGGCACCGGCCGATGCCAGTGCCCGGACGGTTTCTATGCCTATTCCGCTAGCTCCACCAGTAACAATCATTGTTTTACCGGTCAAGTCTACATTTTTAATAACCTCAGCTGCATTGTTAGAAAATGTGAAAGGTGTTCGGATCGACATTATTTCTCTCCTGGTAGATTTTACTTGCATCCAATATATAATTTACCTAATGTCCTTAAAATATGGATAAAAATGCACAGATTAGTGAGTTATTCAGGACAGTATCCGCACTCCAACCAGCAGAGCTTGCTGCATTTTTGGCCGTGGCTCAGTTTGGAGGATTCCGTGTTGCTGCACGTAAGTCCGGATTGAGTTCTTCCGCAATCAGTCATTCAGTAGCAAGTCTTGAGACCCGCTTAAAGGTGCAGTTATTTCATCGCACAACCCGGTATGTTTCTCTAACGGATGCCGGTCAGATTCTTTTTAGTCGTCTTTCTCCAGTTTTGCTTAGTATTGCAGATACTATTCAAGATATTGGTGACTTTGCCACTAGCCCGACAGGGCTGCTGAGAATCAATGCAGATCTCACCGCTGCAGAACAGGTTTTGAAACCATTAGTGCTGGACTTCTTGCACGCCTATCCTGAAATGCAAGTAGAGATCGTCTGTGAGAAGCAGCTTATTGACATTGCTGAAGGCGGCTTTGACTGCGGAATACGTACCGCGGAGCTTGTCCCCATTGATATGGTATCTGTGCCAATTGGTCTTGAGCAGCAGCATATAGTGGTTGGAGCTCCCAGCTATCTGGAAAAGTTCCCCCCTCTTTTATCGCCATCAGACCTCTCCCAACACAGATGCATACAGCTAAGAATTACCTCTGCGATTCCTTATCGTTGGGAGTTTGAATTACGTGGGGAATCGATCATAGTAGAGACCAAAGGTGGTCTTACCCTGGATAATTCTCGTCTTATTCTTACCGCTGCGATCGGGGGTTATGGTCTGGGATATGTCACTAAATGGGCCGCAGGACCATCACTAGCTTCTGGGCAACTTGTTCAAGTGTTACATGAGTGGACGCCTCCTTATCCAGGCCTTTGTCTTTACTATCCAAAGCATCGCTACATGAGTCACGGCATGAGGGCATTCATTGCTTTTTCCAGAGAAATTGTCTGGAACAATGCAAAATTATCTTAATAATTAGCAATGTCCGCTGTTGGAACGAAGCGGACAAGCTAACTGAGCTGAAGTCCGCTATGAGCGAAGAGCGGAAGTATGAATGTTTGTTTAACTCTATTGGCTTTTAGCCACTCTTATCCCAGGTCTTCGCGAGTTGGACCTTGAAAGTAGATACTGCTTATATGACAACTACGTGGCTGAGTCAGCACAAAACGAATTGTTTCCCAGACTGAGCGCCCATTCATCAGACGTTCCCCCATTCTGAATTCACTGTCGACAAGCGTATCTAATCCTGTAAGTTCGAAATCCGGTGGATACAACCCGGTCACACGTATGTTTTCTTCGGACAACTGCTGTGACAGTTTGGTGATAAACCCGCTAAGCCCATGTTTGCTGGCGAAAAAAACAGGATGCGCAATTGAATCCGTAAAATTCGGGATCCCACATGAAGATATAATTGAGACGATATCAGCATTGTCTGAACGTCTTAACCCGGGCAGCAGAGCCTGAGTCAGTAGAATCGAACCTGTCAGACCTGAACTAACGGTATTGATAATTTCTGTGTCGGGCTGATCGTCTAATCTCCCTGACAACCACTGAGCAGCATTCAGGATTAAAATGTCTATAGGCTTGTCTGAAATTAACAGCTGTGAAGAAAACTGAGAAAGGGATTCAGGCCGGGTTAAATCACAAATATACCCTTTTGCAACGCCGCTTTCAGCAGTGATGATGCTGCAGGTTTTTTGAATATCTTCAGACCGCCGTGCACAAAAATCCACCTCGACGCCCTCTCGTGCCAGCCACACGCACAACGCCTGGCCAAATCCCCCGCCACCACCGGTAATAACAGCTCTTTTACCTCTCAGCATCTTCATTCATCCCTTTTCCTGATGACTATGTGTGGATGTAGATATACATGAGGAAGTTAATTGACATCTTTCAGTTAATGCTCTTTTTACATGAGGAACAGAAATAAGCTGCACTGCAAACTGTTTGGCATGTGTCAGGGGATTAGCAACGTCCGCTTCTGGCACATAGCGGCTAGTGAGGTTGTTCGCAGGCAAGGGCAGTTATGAGCAAAAGCAGACATTCAAAACCTTTCGGGCTGTGACTTTGCCGGGTAACCGCAATATTGACATCTGCCTGCCGGGTATCTTGCTTTAATTGAGCCACCTCCAGGTTGCATGATGTATTGCGAAGCGTAATGACGTCCTGATTTTCACAGAGTCCAGCATCATACTGAGCTTCGTTCTGCTGTTAGTTACAGGGATAGAATCGGGTGATCAACATCATCAGCAAGGGCGTTGTGAATGCTGAGATAGCTGTACTGAAGAGTGTGCTGGTTGCCGATGCACCCTGCATCACGCCAAATTTTTGCGCCATCAAGTAAACATTCACCCCTAATGCCATTGAACCCAGCAATACCACGACTTTTGTTTCGGCTGCAGGAAGGCCCGTGGCGAACGCAATCAAGGCAATGACCAGAGGCTGTATAAGAAGTTTTAACAGACAAATTGCATAGCTTTCTCTCAGCCCTTCGCGAATGCTATAGCGAGATAAGCTCATTCCCAGCGCCAGCAGGGAGAGTGGTGCGGCCATATCCGAAACCATTTCAACCGGCTTACCAATGGCTTCAGGCAAGGGTCGGTGTAACAGGCTCCAGGCTGAACCAGCCACAATGCCGATAATGATGGGATTTTTAAAAACGCTGACCAGCGTGTTGATCACTCCACGTGGTGAAATATTGCCGTTTCGGGCCCACTCAACCGATACCGTGACCAAGGTCCACAAAATCAGACTGTTGAAGATCAACACCAGCGCGACGGAGGGCAGTGAGGCTGGCCCCAGTAAAATCGTGGCCAGCGGTATACCCAGCATGGTGTTGTTTGAAAAGATGCCACCTAACGCAAAAACGGATGACGATACCGGGTCGAGGTTAAATACACGCCTGGCGATTACCCGGCCAAGCGCATAAACAACGAAGCAGCTGCCAAAAAACGCGATCAGCAGCCGGGGATCAACGGACGGAGTTTTATAAAAACCGCTCATGACGTTAAACAGCATGCACGGTAGCACAACGTTAAAACAGAAGCGGTTTAACCCCTCGTTTACGGTTGCCGGCCAGCCCGAAAAGCGGCCAAGCCCATAACCTGCAACGATAAGTATGAACAGCGGAAGAGACAGGGAAATTTGGTGTACCACATGGCTGGTTAGACTTGCGATTGTCACTATGCCTGGAACCTTAAAAAACCGGCATCACGGATGCCGGGTGACGTAATACACAGCGTTACGGCAAACCGCCATGTGAAAACTATTTCGCCCAGTAAAGCCGGGTTGGGTTGTTAACAAATATCTCAGTGCGTAGTTTTTCCGTGGGCAGCCATTCGCCAAACGCATTCAGTATTGAAATGTCATCGATCGGGTAGAAATACTCTATCCCTTCCTTTGTACGCTTCTTACCCGGTGCGGGCATGGTATGCGGCCAGTCAGATGCCCAGATCAAACGTTCAGGTTTATGGGCGACCAGCGCCTCAACAAATGGTCGGACGTTTTGCCATGTCGTATCTTTCGTCACGCGGTAGAGCGCTGACAGTTTGACGTAAACCTTTCCGGAATCGAGTAACGTGAGCAGTTCATTGAAACCGGGCTGCTGGATGCCCTCTTCAGCTTTAAGTTTACCCAGGTGATCAATGACAACAGGCACCGGAAGCTGGCTGATGATTTTACTTAAATCGGCAATTTCATGAAGATTGGTGTAGATCTGCAGGTGCCAGTTAAGAGCACTGATTTTATCTGCCATTTTCTTCAGATAGTTGCCGCTCTCTTCGGCGCTTAGTTTGCCCCCAGCACGCGCTTCCATATTCAGACGTAGTCCACGCACGCCCTGTTGATCCAGCTTATGCAACTCTTCAGATGTAATTTCATCGTCGACCACGGCCACGCCGCGCGCATTCTTCTGACCAAGCACCTTAATTGCGTTCAGCATGCAGCGGTTATCGGTGCCGTACGGGCTTGGCTGAATCAGTACCACCCGATCCATATGCAGCTCTTTCAGATGGCGTTGCAGGTCACTGATTGGCGCGTGATCGGGCGTGTAAACGCGCGCTTCAGCAAACGGAAAGTGCTCAGGATCAAAAACGTGTACATGGCAGTCGCAGCTGCCCTTTGGTGGAATGAATGTCAGCTTGCTCGCAAAGTTATCTGATGAGATAGCAGCAGCCCAACTTAACTTTGCATTGATGCCGGCAGCCACACCGACCAGCGGCAACGTTTTTAGCAGAGAACGACGTGAAAACATGTGTATCTCCTTCGTAGTAGGTAAAGGGCAAGAAAATTATATTTTTATTTTTTCATAGGTCCGATGGCTGCAAGGGCACGCCCTTCAGCGGTATCGGTGAACTTCTCAAAGTTGGTGGTGAACTTATCTGTGAGGAAAAGCGCCTTATCCCGCCACTGCTCTTCACTCTCCCAGGATGCGCGCGGATCTAAAATGTCGTACTCAATGACATTCAGGCCACGCGGTACTGCCAGATTGAAAATCGGCAGGTTGAAAGTCACGGCCTGATCAACCTCGTCGTGCAGAATGGCGTTAATGATGGCACGGGTATCTTTAATAGAGATACGTTTGCCCTGGCCATTCCAGCCAGTGTTTACCAGGTATGCTTTCGCGCCCGATGCCTGCATACGCTTAACCAGCACTTCGGCATAACGAACGGGATGCAGGCTGAGGAATGCTGCGCCGAAACAGGCGGAGAAAGTCGGAGTTGGCTCCGTTACACCACGCTCGGTGCCCGACAGCTTAGCCGTAAATCCTGAAAGGAAGTGATACTGCGCCTGTTCGTCAGTCAGTACAGAGACCGGAGGCAGCACGCCATATGCATCAGCAGTCAGAAAGATAACTTTGCTGGCATGGCCTGCTTTCGAAACCGGCTTAACGATATTTTCAATGTGCCAGATGGGGTAGGTAACGCGCGTATTCTCTGTTTTCGAAGCATCGTTGAAATCGATAACGCCTTCAGCGTTTACTGCCACATTCTCCAGCAGCGCATCGCGACGTATCGCCTGGAAGATTTCAGGCTCCGCCTGCGGGTTGAGATTGATGGTTTTAGCGTAGCAGCCGCCCTCAAAGTTGAAGACGCCATCGTCATCCCAGCCATGTTCATCATCACCGATCAACTGACGGACAGGATCAGTTGAAAGCGTGGTTTTACCTGTGCCAGAAAGACCAAAGAACAGCGCAACATCGCCCTCTTTGCCCACGTTAGCAGAGCAGTGCATGGAGGCAATTCCCTGCTGTGGCAGCAGGTAGTTCATCACTGAGAACATCCCCTTTTTCATCTCGCCACCGTACCAGGTACCGCCGATAAGCTGGATTTTTTCCGTCAGGTTGAAGGCAATAAAGTTCTCAGAGTTGAGTCCCTGGGCCTGCCAGTCAGGATTGGTGCACTTAGTACCGTTCATTACCACGAAGTCAGGTGTAAAGGTTTCAAGTTCAGCAGCCTCAGGCGCAATGAACATGTTTTTAACAAAGTGAGCCTGCCATGCCACTTCAGTGACAAAACGCACTGCCAGGCGCGTATCCGCATTCGCGCCGCACCAGGCATCTACAATGAACAGGCGTTTATCGGACAACTGCTGGCAAACCAGGGATTTAAGGTGATCCCAGATCTCCTGAGACAAGGGGTGGTTATCGTTTTTACCTTTGCCTTGATCGGACCACCAGACGCTGTCGCGCGTGGTGTCATCTCTGACAATATATTTGTCTTTAGGCGATCGTCCGGTGAACTCCCCGGTATCTACCGCCACGGCACCAGTGCTGGTTACCCTACCTTTTTCAAAACCTGTTAATTCAGGCAACGTTTCTTCGGTAAACAGGGTGGCGTAATCAGGATTATAAATAATCTCAGCAGAGGTGGTAATACCATAATTCGCTAACTGCTGGTTTATACGAGAAAGAGTTGTCATCTTCAGGCTCCTGATAATAGCGAGTTTAAGGTTCAAAGTGCGTAGGCATACCGTCATCAGTAAAGCTGACTGGTCTGCGAATTAATTAAAAATCCAATCAGACATCTTTCAGAATACGGACATCGCGCTTCTGGATGAATTCCTTCACATTTTCCGCATAACGTTTCATATTCGGAGCGGCGGCATGGTTTTTGAAGCAGGCTTCATCTTGCCATTTTTCCACGATTACCACGGTATCGGGGCCAAAGCCATTTTCGGCATCCGGTGATAAATCTGTGACCGGGCGATATTCAATGCATCCCTTTTCAGCCTGAACAGACGGAATGTTCTCTTGAATATGCTTAATAATTTCAGCGCGTAATCCTGGTTTCGCCGTAATAATGGCCAGAACATGAATCATTTTAATTCCTCAGTAAATGCGGGCCGTAATGCCCGCGTTTTCAATGTTATTTTTTACGTTCGCTGTAAAGCACACCGCCACGTGTTTTATCCGCTGCTTTGGTTTCAATCAAAGAGACCACTACGCGGTCTTTATCAACGCCGAAGGATTCAACCACGGCTTCAGTGATCTTCACCATCAGCGTTCTTTTTTGCTCGGCAGAACGTCCTTCTACCGCATAAACCACAATCTCAGGCATGTTAGTGTCTCATCTGTCTGGGTTGGATAGATGGACGTCCCTGTCCGTTGCCCTCATCCTGACACTCAGTTACAGGCTGCGGATCTGCTCGATTACCGCAGTGGTGTAAGCTTTGGTACCGGTGCTGCCGCCCAGATCAACGGTGCGGTGTGCGGGCTCAGCCAGCACTTTTTCAATGGCGTTGTGAATAGTCGCGCCCGCCTCACTCCAGACTGGCAGCTCTTTTTTCTCACCGATCCACTCCAGCAGCATGGCGACGGACAAAATCATGGAGGTTGGGTTGGCTTTATCCTGATTCTGAATATCAGGTGCTGAACCGTGTTGCGCCTGTGCGCAGCACTGGTTATCGCCCGCCATCACTGAGCCGGCCAGGCCCAGACTTCCTGACAGCTCACTCGCGAGGTCTGAAAGAATGTCGCCATAAAAGTTCTCTGCAACCATTACATCAAAGCGCTCCGGGTTGCGTACCAGGTGTGCAGTAGAGGCATCAACTAACAGATCGTCGAGCTGAACGTCAGGGAACTCTTTAGCCACGGTATGAACGGCTTCAAGGAACAGGCCATCCGTCATGTGGAAGCTGTTCGCTTTATGAATAGCGGTTACTTTTTTACGACGCTTGGCGGCCAGCTCGAATGCACGACGGGCGATACGCTCCGAGCAGTGACGGGTAATTTTACGCGTAGATAGGGCCATATCCGGGCTTGGCATCACTTCGCCCCAGCCGCGAGACATGTTGCGGTCCGGGTAGAAGCCTTCTGTTGCTTCACGCATGATCACCAGATCCATCGTTTTACCTTCACGCAGATTGCTGGTGATGTACGGACGGGTGCGGGCCGGGCGCACGTTGGCGTAAAGATCCAGGCCTACACGGAATGCGCCAGAGACGTTGATTCCGCCTTTCTCTGGTTTCGGATAATCAGCGTGTGAAATAGTGCCCAGCAGAATACCTTCATAACTACGTGCGCTCTCCAGCAGCTCAGGACGCAGCGTTGTGCCATATTTTTCCAGGCTGGCGAAACCGATATCCTGGTAGTCGTACTCAATACCCAGACCGTGTTTTTTATCAATTTCCTTCAAAACAGCGACGGCTGATTCGATGATTTCAGGACCAATACCGTCACCCGGCAGAACGAGAAATTTCATGACTTTTTCCTTAACTTAATCTGTAAAAATTAACTGATGTGCTCTGCCGCAATTGGCCGCGTTTCGCCGGTTTCGACCAGCGTGCGATTAGCATCCCGGGAACCGTAAACCCACATGATTTTCATCGGCTCGGTTTCAGAGGCATTTCTGAACCGGTGAGGAACGCCTGCAGGGATGAAGGTCACATCCTGTGGTTTAATTGGAAACTCCCTGCCATCAATATCGAAGATGGCATTGCCCTCAATCAGCAACACGCTCTCTTCACAATTGTGAAAATGGAAAGGGATTTTTGCGCCACCCGCAAATTCGGTGTAGCCAGTGATGAAGTTGCTGGCCCCCATACCTGCAGTCACCAGAGGTGTGGTGCTGGCACCGCCCCCGCGATCGTGTTTTTTAATATCAACCGGATGCAGCAGATATGAATTCGATTCGGTTTTAATCATGCCTACACTCCTTCTTTACTTCGCTGGGCCGATCCAAAGGGTTTTGACGTTGGTAAACTCACGAATACCCAGCTCACCAAGCTCTCGTCCATAACCAGACTGCTTAATGCCGCCAAATGGCAGGCGGGCATCAGACGCAACCAGACCGTTTACAAACACCGCGCCAGCTTCAATGCTGCGTGCTACGCGGTACCCATTCTCTACATCGCCAGTCCACACGGCAGCACCAAGGCCAAACTCGGTGTTATTAGCAACCGCAATGGCTTCGTCTTCAGACTGCACGCGAATAACCGCAGCCACCGGACCGAATGTCTCTTCGATTGCCGCGGTCATCTGTGGCGTGACGTTATCCAGCACGGTCGGCAGGTAGTAATAGCCATCGCTGTCTACTGCCTGACCGCCGATAACCAGTTTTGCGCCTTCCTGAACGCTGCGCTCAACCTGAGCATGCAGGGCGTCGCGCAGATTAGCGCGCGCCATTGGCCCAATCGTATTGTCGCGGTCGGTTGGGTTACCGGTTTTGAGTTTTTTCACGCCCCCAACAAACAAGGCAACGAATTTGTCCGCAACCGAGGCATCAACAATGAAGCGTTTGGAAGAGATGCAGCTTTGCCCGGTATTTGAGAAGCGCGCTTTAACCGCCATTTTTGCCGCCAGTTCAACATCGGCATCAGCGAGCACCAGGAAAGGATCGGAGCCGCCCAGCTCCAGAACCTGTTTCTTCATCAGGCTGGCTGCCTGTGACGCCACAATTTTACCGACCTCAGTTGAGCCGGTGAGCGTGACGGCTGCCACGCGATCATCTGCTAAAACAGCTGCAACATCTGAAGCATTGATCAGCAGCGTAGACACCAGGCCTTCAGGCGTACCGGCTTCGCGGAAAAGCTCTTCAAGCTGAATAGCACAGGCTGCGACGTTGTTAGCATGTTTAAGTAATGCGCCGTTACCTGCAGCCAGTGCAGGTGCAGCGAAGCGAACGAACTGCCAGAACGGGTAGTTCCACGGCATGATGGCCAGTACAACACCAAGTGGATCGTAAACGATGCGGCTATCGGTGGCGTTGCTCGCTACGTGCGTGTCGCCTAAATACTTTCCTGCGCTTTCTGCATAAAACTCGCAAGTGACAGCACACTTCTCAATCTCCGCCTCAGCTTCAGCAATCGGCTTACCCATCTCTTCTGTGATGGTGGCTGCATAGCGAGACTTATTGCGACGAAGCACCTCAGCTACGTTAATGAGCAGGGCTGCGCGCTCGGAAACGGGCTTTTTCCCCCAGGATTTCTGGACGTGATGCGCATCTGCAATTCGTTTCTCAACATCAGCAGAGGAGTGAAGCGGGTACTCAGCAATCGTGCGACCCGTGGCAGGGTTAACGGTAACAATCATGATTCAGCCTTCTCTTAAGTTTCAGAAATCGTAGAGTGTGTATGCGTTGGTAGTCAGAATACGGCGGAATAGTTCGCCGTTATCGATCCACTTGGCCAGGCGGTGGAGGTCCTGCCGATCGTCAATGGCAGCAAAAGGTTCAATGTCTTCAATCGAGCTGCTGCGGCGGCCATGACCACCGGTATGCGGCCAGTCGGAGGCCCAAATCAGGCGGTCAGGCGCAACGTCTGCGAATCGGGTGACCACCGGAGCCAGGTCGGCATACTCTGGAACGCCAGACACACGACTCGGTGCCGAAAGCTTGATCCATATATCAGGGCGCTCAAGTAATTCAGCGATCTGCGGAGCCAGCGCGGCGCCACCTGCAAAGTGATCCAGCACAATCGGCACGTTGCTGTCCCGGATTAGCGGTAGAAGCAGGGCCAGCTGCGTCGGACTGGCGAAAATCTGCATATGCCAGCCGATCGGACCAATGCGTTCAGCGGCACGATTCATCTCTGCACGGATACGTGCGATATCACCCTGGCCAGATACAGAGAGGTTAAGACGAATGCCCCGCACGCCTTTCAGGTGAAGTGCACGAAGCTCTTCATCTGTAATGTGATCAACATCGATCACCACAACGCCCCGGGCATGCTCCGCACCTAAAACAGTGAGGCCGTGACAGACTGCCCGATTGTCTGTGCCATAGCAGCTCGGCTGCACCAGCACAGTGTGCGTAACGCCCAGCATTTCATTGTGGGCGGCGAGATCAATAAGCGTGGCAGAAGCAGGTGTGTAGCGCCGGTCATTTGAGTAGGAAAAAATGTCGGGCATAAACAGATGTACGTGACAGTCGCAGGCACCATAAATTTTATCCTGCAAATCTGATGCTGACTTTTGCGCTGACATGGCTCACCCTACTTGGTATCTTGTTAAGTCAAAATACCACAAGTCAGGTGTGAAACAAATGTTATGGCAATTTTTTGTTATAGCGATCACAATTGAGCAGTTGTAACAAATTTACTGATTTCATCCACTCGGGTTAAAGTGATGTATTCGTTATTTAAAGGGTGAGCGGTTATGCCCCAGACGCTGTCAACGCAATTGGTTCAGAGCATTATTCAGTACATTAATAATCAATCACTGCCGGTGGGTTCCCGTTTGCCGGAACGCGCGCTGGCAGAGCACCTGCGTGTTTCGCGTTCACCGGTGAGAACTGCTTTGGCGAAAATGGCTGATAAAGAGCTGATAAGCCGGCATCCGGAAGGTGGCTATGTCGTTGCAGAAGGCGCGCTGTCATGTTCGCCGTTTACTGAGCCAGTAAAAAGCAACGCGGATGAGATCTATTTCAGAATTGCGAATGACAGACTGAACGGGGAGTTACCTAAGAAAGTCACTGAGAATGAAATGATGCGCCGCTACGGCGTAACGCGTAGTTTGCTGAGTGACATCTTATTGCGCATTCACCACGAAGGGTGGGTTGAGCGCCTGCCCGGGCATGGCTGGATTTTCGCAGAATCAATGTCGTCTGGCGGGGCTTATAATGAGAGCTACCGTTTCAGGAAAATCATTGAGCCTGCTGGCATCCTCGAACCCACTTTCAAACTTGATGAAGCGAGTATTCTCCAATGTCAGGAAGAGCAGCTTTGGTTGTGTAATGGGGCAATTTTCTCCGTAACGCCTGCCCAAATTTTTGATGCAAACACCCGTCTTCATGAAGCGATTGCAGCGTGCTCTGGCAACATGTTTATTCTGGATTCCCTGCGCCGTTTAAACCGCATCCGCCGTTTAATGGAATACACCAAAGCCGTAGATCGAGAGCAAGCACTACGTCGCTGTAAGGAGCACCTTGTTCTGATCGGCCTGCTGCTTGAAGGAGCACAGGAAGCAGCATCAGATTACATGCGTATGCACCTGTCAGACGCATCCCGCGAGAAACAGCCTAAATAAAAAAACCCGGACGGTAAGCCCGGGTTTTCATCATTACTTTGCCAATTCGTTTTATCAGTACATCAGGTGCATCATAATTAACGCCAGAGCGACGGTGATGCCGCCACCGATGCGGGTAGCAATCTGAGCAAAGGGCATCAGGCGCATGCGATTACTTGCCGTCAGGATTGCAATATCACCGGCACCGCCCATGCCACTGTGAGTGCTGGTAACAATCGCGGCTTCGATTGGATAAAGATTAACGAAGCGAGCGGTGAAGAAGCCGCCTGCCACCATGGTCACAACGGTTGATACAATGGTTAGCAGGTTTGCGGGTGCGAAGCCTGCAATCAGACTTTCCCACGGCGTTAATACCAGGCTGAAGGTGAACAAAATCGGGAAGGCCATTGCAGTCAGCGCAAACTTATACACCACTGCTGAACCCGCCTGGATACGTGGCGAAATCAGGTGACACAGCATCAACAACACGGCCAGGAAAAGCATCACCACCGGCGCTGGCCATTTCAGCAGGTCATGCATTAGCACGCCGATCAGATAGAGCATAACAGCGACGATACCTGCGGCTGCAACCGCGCGGATATCACATGCTTTTTCTGTTTTTTGTTTATTACCCAACAGATCTTCAGCGCCCGGCTGCAATACGCCGTTACCACTCAGGTGAGGCAGGCGTTTTCCCATGTTTGCCAGCAAACCAGCAAGAATCACCGCCGTGAGGTTGCCCACCATAATGGCTGGCATAACTTTCGCCAGCATTTCACCCTGTTCGTGTCCGAGAATTTGTGAATAACCGATGGTCAGCGGAATCGCACCTTCACCTACGCCACCTGCCATGATGGGGACAACGATATAGAAAAAGGCTTCATGAATATCAATGCCCATCAAAACGCCCACGCCCGTACCTACCAAACCGGCGCAAATCGAACCGACCGCAAGCGGGGCGAAGATTTTAAGGAACCCTTTAATCAGCAGAGAGCGATCCATGCTGAGGATAGAACCCACAATCACTGCTGCAATAAAGAGGTTTAAAATCTTACTGGTTTTGAAGAACTCACCGACGCTATCGGTCATTGGCTGAGGAATCCAGCCAAGGAAGCCCAAAAGTGAAGGCACGAAAGTAACCAGTACGGCTCCGCCACCAATATTTCTCAGCAGAGGCAGGCGGTTGCCTATCTCTCCCAGGGTGAATGCGAACGTTGCCGCGATAGCGATAACCATCGCTAACTCTTTAGTAATCCCGTTAATCGCGGTAAAGCTAACCATCAGGATGACCATTACGATATAGACAGGCAAAGGAATAATGCCAATATCGAAGTCCATGAGTTTCCACCAGGTTTTAACCCAGCCCGGTTGATTCTCGGTGCCTTTTTCTGCGGCTTTATCTTTGGTTTCAGTGATGTTGACCATCGTCTGTCTCTACGTTTATATCCGGATCTGGTGTGCATCCGGAAGAGTAAGAAATAGGGATTACCCGAGGTAATGGTTATTACAGATTTTTAACATGCAACGCGACCAATCTAGCTCCTTACGGTTCTTTAGATCAACAAAATACCAACTGCTTTGTTGGCTAATTTTTGCAGATGTGATCAATTGCACATTACATTTCAGATTAAAAAGTGAGCTTTTTGTATGGGGCGGGCAAATAATCGGTTCAATTTGATACTTTTGAGAGATATCGGGGAGGCGGTTTATGACGTTATGCTCAGTAATCTTGTAAAGCTGACATGCGCACTGGATCAGGGTGTGGGTTTAGTTCAAATTTTAAGTCAGGAACTCATCCTCATCGCCTAGCCTTTTCTTTTTACTAAGGGAGCCTTTCCCCTTTAAGTATAAAAATTTACCTTATCAACGTCCGCTTCTGGCACAAAGCGGACATTTTATGGAGGATAGCTGGTAAGCGAAAAGCAAACGGTCAGGACTATAAGTAATTAATCCCCTTAGGTTTTTTGTATGGCCTGCTGCATCACCGCTTCGCTGACAACGCCCGGCAGCCCCGTGGTGTTTGCTTCCGTGGCATTTTCCACCGGCATGACGATAATGCCCGGCGTTCCCGTCAGGCCCAGCATCTCTGCCAGCGCATCGTTGTTCCGGATATCCCCGCCCCCTCTTGCAGTCAGACGGTAATAACCGGACGATCGTAGTTTTTGGCATAGGCGTTTTCCACGCCGGTCAGAATCTCCACAATCTCAAAATAGCGATCCCAGAAGGCCGTTTCACGCAGGTCTTCCACCAATAACTGGTAGGAATGATGATCCGCTGCGTCCCACATCCAGATGTCGGTGACACGGGTGGAATAGAACTCCACGTCGAAAAAACGCAGCGAGACGTTCGCCGCGTGCTTCCTGAGAACCGGAGTGAAATGCTCTGCCAGAAGCTTGAAGCGGCGATCGACGGTGAACCCGAGCCATTCAGGCGAGGTTTTGACCAGCATGAAGACGGTTACGGTCGGTTCGAATGGCAATTGTGAATGGGTCATCATGTGTCCTTGTATAGTCATGTGCAGGACATATTATGCGAGCATAACCTCATATTTGGCTACTCGCATTCAGTACATGAAACAGATGACGACTTCGCAGCGCGCGCGCCCCCGGAAAATGCCACGCCAGGGCCGTTCCGCCGAGACGGTGCGGGCGATCATTGAGGCAACGGCTCGCATTCTGGAACAGGATGGACTCGGCGCGCTCACGACTAATGCAGTCGCCGGGTTGGCTGGCGTCAGCATCGGATCGCTCTATCAGTATTTTCCCGGTAAGGAGTCGCTGATCGGGGCCTTGATCGTCCGAGAGACATCGCAGCTAATCGCCGAGTGTGAGGCTATAGTCGCTGATGCGAACGGTCGAAAGGCATTGCAGGGTGTGATCGCGTCAGCAGTGAACCATCAACTGCGCCGACCGGCCCTGGCCCGGCTGTTGGATCTGGAAGAGGCACGACTGCCCTTCGATGAAGATACCCGGCGTGTCACATGTCGGCTGCACTTGATCCTGTTGTCCATCCTGGCGCGAACCGATCTCCCGCAACAGTCTGATCCTGATTTAGCTGCTCAGGACGTGTTGGCGATCATCAAAGGTATGGTGGACGCTGCCGGAGAACGCGGCGAACAGGATCGGGACGCTCTTGGCTCGCGCGTGGCCAGAGCCGTCTACGGTTACCTGGAAAATGGCACATGATGATTTGGCAATCCTGTCTCCAACGCTGGATCGCGACGAATACCTTCGCTGATATACCGCATTATGCCGTAATCGTTTTCCATTGCCTTCAGGCCCTTGTAGTTTGAGTCATTCGAGGGTTCAAGCTTTAAATGCGCAGTATTTAAATCGATATGACAGTCCTTCTTATCTGAGGGCATTACTTTCGCTTACTTCTCAACATACACCACCATATCGCGATGTAAGGCTTTGTCCGCTTCTGCTTGTGTGTTGCATCCATCGGTTGAACTCACAGCGGATAACGGACTTTCGCAGTTGTTCCTGATTTCTTCCAGGGCAGTCGGATACACTCTGTTAATTTTCCAGAGTAAATCTCTGTTTACAGACAGACATGCAAATACATATTTTGATTGTCAGTAGAAGATAGATTCTGAAAAAATAAATTCCAAATGCAACTTAAATGAGAAGTAGTAATCTATGGCAGATGATAACTTTCATTACATTTTAATGAATTTATTATTATTTATAGACTAGAGTTATTGTAAAAACCTAAATTTTTAAAGCTTTATCCTGTCTGAATGGCAAATAATTCCGCATTTTCAACAAAAAACCAACAATTTTAAATTTACAACGGAAGGTTTTGTCTTTTAATTAAACTCTTTTCAAATTGATATCGAATCTATACCGTCTAAAAAACTAATGTTACCGGTAAAACTGCCGATAGAGATTTAATCTTTCAGAGGAGATTAAAATGTCTATCATCAGAAAAGTTAAGCTTTCAAGAGTGTTTCTCGCCAGTGGCATATTCATCATTGCTGTTCAGCTTTGCGTGGGAGTGATATTTCTTAACTATTTGAGGTCTGACAGAGATAATTTCATAAGTGCTGACGTGGTAGGTAAAAAAGTACGGCTTATGAGCGACATCTGGACGCAGTTAAATGAGGTGAGAGCAGACACTAACCGTATTGCTCTGTGGTTAATCAAAGATGGTCCGGGCAGTGAAAAAGTAAATTATTTTATTGCCCACGGAGAAAAAGTCCTGAGTCAATCCAGAAAAGATTTTTCCAGCTATCAGCAACTGGCTGATTTAGAGGGAATGCCAGTAGATATACAAAAATCCCTCCAGGAAAGCTTTGAGGCATATTCATCTATTTTGCAGCAGTCGTTAAAGAATGGCTATAAGAAGGACGTAAACCTTATGTTCTCAATAAATGCCGGCCCCTATAAGGAAAAAATGCAGAGCGATTACGATGCATGGCGAAGCAGGCTGGCAGATATCAGCGCCCATATTTCCGCGAAAAGCAGCGAGACTTATACTACCGTGACCTTATTTTTCTATGGAACGATAATTTTCAATCTCATTTTCATATTCGGACTCATCAGGGTGTTTAAAAACGTGCTCATCAACCCCCTGTCACAAGTGTATGCGCAACTGGAACGTATTCAGTCAGGCGACCTCACCAGTGAGGTGAAAACAGAATTCCACCCCAAAACTGAAATGGGGGCATTGTTCGGTAAACTCAGCGAGATGCAGTCAGGCCTTATCAGGGTAATTTCCGAGATAAAGGAGGGGGCGATCAATATTGTCAAGGGTATCAATGAGGTAAGTACCGGCAACAACGAACTTTCAGCCCGCACAGAACAGCAGGCAGCGTCAATTGTTCAGACAGCATCCAGTATGGAGGAAATTACTGTGGCGGTAAAAAATAACGCGCAAAACTCTGCTGATGTATCTGAGCTGATTAACCACACCAAAACAACGTCTGAGCAGGGTAAATCAGTAGTCCTGTCACTGTCAGACCGGTTGAAAACGATGCAGGAAAAATCGTCAAAAATTAGCGATATTACCGGCATTATTGAAAGCATTGCTTTTCAGACCAATATTCTGGCACTGAATGCGGCTGTTGAGGCAGCCAGAGCGGGCGAGCACGGAAAAGGATTCGCTGTCGTTGCCGGAGAAGTCAGAAATCTTGCGCAAAAAAGCTCATCATCAGCGAAGGAAATCAGCGTTCTTCTTACCGATTCAGTGACGGAAATTGAAGAAGGTGCAAGGCTGTCTGATGTCGCTCAGGATTCAATTTCCGGCGTTTATGAATCAGTACTGGAGATACATGAAGTGATGAACAACATCAGAACCGCCACGGATGAACAGAGCAAGGGGCTTGAGCAAATTAATATTGCTATTTCTGAACTTGACACTGTCACTCAAAAAAACTCGGCGCTGGCTGAAGAGACCTCATCAGCGGTAACGCTTGTTGAGGATGAAACGGTGAATCTGAATCGTGTCGTTGATTCATTTAAAATCGGCGAATCCGAGATGTCGCTGAAGTCATGATTCAGATGGCAGGATATTCAAATGCTGAAAAAAGTTATGAATATCCTTTTTTTTACGTCAATAGTGCCTCAGGAAAGCCATCAGTTATGAAGCGGAAACAGACTCGCCCAGAAGTGATTTCTGTACTTGCCATGAAAAAAACGCAAACAGCCGCGACTGTTGGGCAGAATCAGTACGGGGAACAGTTCTGATAAAAGCAAATCGAGACACCAACTGAAATCCAGACAGGACCTGACGCCTGAAGGCCTGCTTCAGGCGTTTTTTTAGGTTCACGGTGTGCACATGTCCTCTCTTGGCACAGAGCGGAAATATGTGGATGGCGAGGTCTGCTATGAGCGAGGAACGGACGTTCGCAGTTATCCGACAGGAGATGAAAATTTGCTAGTGAAGCCGCGTATTCATTTATAGGGAGCAGGTCACTAGAATGTGAAACACTAATTCCGCACGGTGTATACGTAGATGATACGTCAGAAATGTTCAATGGGATTCGGGAGAAAGCTGAATTGATTAAGCAGAGGCACGTTAAGCCTCTTTGGGTGATCTGCACCAAGACTCACCGCCCTAAATTATCCTGAATATTCGCAAGCTATATGCCTTCGCGGCGCTTATCTGCACGTAGTGTCTGATTTTGAGGGACTACTGTAAAGAAAACTGTTAGAGCTGGGAGAGGAGCAAAATCTGTTTTTAATTTACTAAATAATAAATGATAAACTTTTAAAGCAGGGAACTGATTCAATACTACAAAGAACACAAGACCGCTGAGCGGTCTTGTGTCGAGCTATTGGTTAAAATTCTTACTTTAACCCTGTTAGCCTTGTTCAGTAGCTGATTCCTCTGCCTGTTTTTTTAATTATCTACTCTCTTTTTGCCGTGCAACAGACAGAAAAATAGTTTAATAAGTGGCCTGATAATTTTCATTACAAGCATCCGGCAGGTCCACAGTACTTTCATAATGACAAACCTGATGATTATTAAAAGCCACGAAGAAGGGCGAACCGTATCATTTTTGACCATAGATCTTGAGGCGTTGGCAAGCTTACCTCCTGCTGTAAATGCCAGCAGAAGGAACACGAAATAGCGCGCGTTATGACCCTTTTCGATTTCCTGAACATGTTCGTCGGCCTTTTGCATGGATTTATGCAGTCGCTGGAGTGCCTGTGCATAAGGTGGAGGGAGAAAAGCAACAGAATTTCTGTAACCATCCTCGCCAAGCGACATCTCAAAAGGAATGACTTGGCAGTTACCCCTAATCTGGCCAGATGAGCAAGCAATGACGTTGAATGTATCGATCTGCTTTTTAAGAGAAGGATTACTTGCAACGCTTTTGACCCAGTCTGGCAGGTCGGCTCTAGCTCTTATTATTTCCTTTGAAAAGAGGCTATCCTGAAATCCCCATTTCATCTCTGAGGTAAGACTGCATAAATCCGGAGTCCGATTTACTACTGCCGGATCTTTGCAAAGGGCTTCAAGGTTCTGCTCACCATTACGATAAAATTGCATGATAGAGGTTATGCGATCGCTGGATTCTGAAAGGTCTTCTTTATACGAAGGCAAACCGCTGTCAACAACGAAATACAAAGCTGCGATTAAGCCCAAAACGTACCAAAAATGATCATAGACATTTTTGAATTTATCTCTCGTCCATAATGCACCAAATAGCATAATGGTTGACCAACCAGCAATCAGGAAGATGATCAGATTTGCTGCCGCTGATGGCCAACTGCCAGTAAAGCCAGCCCCATACTCAAATTTATCAGGTCCAAAATTATGGAAGTCTGGAACATAGCCAAGCAGACTTATTACACCGGGTATTACCCATATGCACAAACTAATCCAGCCCGCCCGTCTGTTCAGGTAAAATCCAGCGCGAATGTTCAGCAGTGAAACAGGTATCAATATAAAGAAAAGCGCCCCACATAGCACATTTACACCATGTGTTGGGTCGAAATTTAAAGGATAAATCACCTGGTTTCCGACACGCATTGGGAAGTCATTTATGTAGCTAAATAGCCCAAGGCCCTCAATATTCTGTGCAAGCCCCCAAGCGGCCAAATTGCAAAATAACAGGTAAGGATGAAGAAATTTCATAAGCAGTAGCATAGGAAAAATAGCTCCGTTATTAGAAATAAAGATGCCGCAACTGCGGCGGTCATTCAGCTATTAGGCGGCTCTTAGGCCGATCGGTCTTTTAGTTCAGGCGGTCGGTTTCATGCAGGCGCTTGTTAACTTCAGCCTGAATCGAGTTGATGCCTGAGGCTGAGTCGTAGATATTCTGCGCCCGAATCGTCATGTATGTTACTTGCTGCGAAGATCAGGACTTCAAGGTTGGAGGTGGGTGGTTGTGGATGGTTTCATCGCCCGCACCGTCAATGTGTACAGACCAAAATACAGGCACTTAATAGCCATGCGCCGCGAGGACTGTGACATTGCCAAGTCAACCTGCGTAACTAGTGGCAGTATATCCGTGTTAATAACGGCCATGCTAAATCCCTGAAGTGGAAGCTTGCACATTACGTTTTACCGTTATCGTCACTCTGGTTACTTTCTTTAACAATTTTTGGAATGTAAATTTTTATATTACTCATTTCTCAATTTTGTAAAGTATTGCCTTCAGCGTCAGGTAACTCTATCTCATGGCAGACATTAATAAACGTGGGGGGAGCAAAAATAAAAAAGGCCGGTTACTCAGCCTACCATGTTCATTAATCGTCATTTTCTTCGATTTCGGTCATTCATATATAAGTCAGTCCATTTTATGCTGCCGCGTCAGTCTTGCTTTCGGGCTGAGCGGTCAAACGTGCTGACCATCCTTCCCTGTAATGCACAGGCGTCAGCAAAACCCGTCGCCGTTCGTTACATAATGCATTCCCGATAACAACTTCACCGGGTATGCCGCAGAGTGACAACTGGATATTGGCCATGCCCGCTGCCAGCGGATCAATGTCAGTCACCGGTACCAGATTTTTCCGGACTGCGTCGCGCCTTCCACCTGCGTCAGCCAGGGCAGATGATGAAACAGGCCTGCCCAGAATACCGCGCAGACCCAGCCCGGGGCCTGTGCCGACTGCTCTTCAGGTGTGGCGCCGGGCGGCAGCATCATTCCCCTGACGAGCCTGACCGCCCGGACTGCCACGCCAAGACTGAGGTCGCCAAATCCCCCCGGTGACGAATACACACCGTTCCATGCGGCCGGGCAGTCCTGCACACGCTCAAGCATCGCCTGCGCAGGCATCAGCCACCATGCCCCGGTAACGGACTGTGAAAGCGGACTGTTATCTGCCAGCATTCTGACAAGCCTGCGGCGCTCCTCCGTCTGCAAAAACGTGCTGCCCTCCAGAACCGGGCGAAACGCCACCTCCCTGACGACCGCACTCTCCAGCTGTCCTGCAGGCCTGTTATTTCCCCGACCGGTCACTGTCTGCTTATGGCACAAAGCGGAAATGCTGACTGAGCTGGAGGTCCGCTATGAGCGAAAAGCGGACTTTCCTTTGCATGGTGTTTATCAAGAAGCGGTTGCGGTTTTGCAAAAAATCATATCTGGCAACGTCTGCGTCAGAAAGTCGTAAGGATACGTGCTTCCTTCTACACGTATACGTATCATTACACCTTCATAACTGTTGATTACAAGCTTTGCAGCACTTTCTGGTGACATTACCGGCGAAAGGGTTTGTGCATGCTGAGCGTCATTAAATACGTTAAGCAGATCGCTCTCCCAGAAGGAAAAAAATGCCGACACTTTTTGCCGGATTTTTCCACTGTTTCCCGAAATCGTCTGTCCAATAATACCGGCCAGGCAACCTGCTGAATCAGGTTCACGCTCAATATATTCCCTGTGCCGGTTAAGCCAGTTCATCAGGCGCACGCGAGGAATCAGGGTATTGTTCAGCAGCGTATCATTCCGCAGTTGTTGAAACGTCTCGATATAAGCGTCAAGCGTTGCACAAGCAAATTCTTCTTTACTCGGGAAAAGATTATAAAAAGAACCTTTAGGCATTCCTGCCTCACTCAGAATCGTTGTTATCCCCCCGCCTTCATAACCCTCTCTCATGAAAACCCGTATACCAGCATTCAAAAGCCGTTTGCGTGTATCATTTCTAGCCATAATAATTAGACCGTTCTACTTTTTTATAAGACTATAATAGGCAGGTACAAAAGATGCCACACTTCATGAAAGTGAGCAGACACACACTGGGGCTGATTATGGTGTGCCTCTCGGCCATCCTGTGGAGCTCAGCGGGATTTTTCGTGAGAATGCTAGATATGAACACATGGGCTATGGTCGCATGGCGCTCACTGTTTGCTTTAATGTCGCTGACTGTTCTGCTCGCGTGGAGCGGGCATTTACACCACTTTTCATTCCGCCGAAATGTAGGCTTGAAAGGCTTAATAACAGCGGTTGTTATGGCAGTTTCCATGTTCTGCTACGTAGCGGCACTTAAACTCACCAGCGTCGCAGGTGTGATGACCGTTTACGCCACCATTCCTTTTTTTGCTATGGGGCTGAGCTGGCTGATACAGAAGAAGAAAATAACAAAGCGCGCCCTTATCTCTGCGGGCGTCAGCCTTGTGGGAGTTATTGTCATGGCCGCTTCTGCCTCAGGGAAAGGCAATATGGCAGGCAACGCACTGGCTCTCTTGATGACGGCCGGGTTTGCCGCCAGCATAGTGTTGTCGGGGAAGTGGCCGGAAATGAACCTGCCGGCTGTCACAGCTCTTGCATGCGCCATCTGTGGTGTCTTCTGTTTTGCAATGATGCCGCCAGACCTTCCGTTTCCTGGTTTACATGACCTGCTGTGGTTGCTTGCTTTTGCGCTGGCCACTCAGAGTATGAGCTATCTGCTTTTCATGGCAGGAAGCCGGTATGTTGACCCCGCTGAGGCAAGCCTGATTGCACAGACTGACATAGTGCTGGGACCGCTATGGGTTTGGATCTTCTTTAGTGAATTACCGCCCGGCAGTACATTACTCGGAGCTGCAGTAACTTTTATAGCGGTAACGGGATATCTTGCGGGTGAGTATTACCTGAAAAGATAATCATTACGGAATAACAGATTACTGTAGCCTGAGCGCAAAAACTGATTGTTAACACATTATAACGTTCATGACGTCCGCTTCTGGCACAAAGCGGACAGGCTGACTGAGCTGAAGGTCCGCTATGAGCTGTGAGTTCAACTGATGGACGCAACACACTTATTGAAACGTTCTGCGGGTGATTCATAGTCTGGCGTTTTTCTCGGCCTTTCGTTGAGCTGTCTGGCAACACTGTTTAGTCTTTGCTGGCTGTGAACCGATAAGTCAGTTCCTTTTGGAAAATATTGTCTGAGCAATCTGTTCGTATTTTCATTTGAGCCACGTTGCCAGGGAGATTGAGGCTCGCAGAAGTAAATCTGAATGTCTGTCGCTATAGTAAATCGTGTGTGGCTGGTCATTTCAGCGCCACGATCCCAAGTTAATGTTTTATAAAGCTCAGCAGGTAATTCCCGGGCTTGTCTGATGAGTGCAGATATAACCGTTATGGTCCTGTTGTCTCTGATCTTCGCCAGCATAACAAAACGGGAATGGCGTTCTACGAGGGTGATGATACAGGAGTTTTTCGAGCCCTGAATCAGGTCACCTTCCCAGTGACCAGGAATGGCTCTGTCAGCCGCCTCTGGTGGCCTTTCGCTGACAGGTATCGTGTTCGGGATTGACCCTAATCCTTTCCCTTTAAGCGATGACGTTCTGGATCTACGCACTGCTCTTCCGCTTCTGAGGCATTGCTGCAGCTCTTTTTTTAATGCTCCCCGGGTTTGTATAAAAAGCGTTTTATAAATCGTTTCGTGTGACACATGCATTTCCTGATTATCCGGATAACAGCGTTTCAGCGAGCCGGCGATCTGTTCCGGCGCCCAGTCCTGATGCATCTTCTCTGCAATGATTTTACACAATGCGGGGCTTTCAGTTAGCTTGCAAGGTTTTGGTCTCAGCGCATTTTCCCACGCAGTCGCATCGGCTTTTGCTGCACGGTATTATTTTGCACCACCGTGCCTCCTGACCTCGCGGCTAATCGTTGAGGGCGCTCTTGATAATTTGGCGGCGATGTCCCTGATGCTGAGTTTTGCTACCAGTACTCTGGATATCTCCTCTCTTTCATCAGGCGAAAGCGCTAACCGGTGCCGTTTTCGCACGGGAGGACGTTAGCCGCCTGTCTGGTGGATAGTGGGCATAATGGAAGAATGATATCTGTCGAACATTCTGGCGATATCATGTAGAGAATCACCTTGCTTGTATCTGTCCCAGATAATTGCCTTCTGCTCTGGCGTGTAGTTAATCCGAGTTCTTCGTTTCATGACAACGTTCCCCTTGATTAAGGATAGCGTTGCATCGACCCATTGAACTCACAGCGAAAAGCGGACGTCGAAATGATGAGGCAGGCAAATTTTGCCAAATTAAACATAACAACCCAGGCCACGCATGCCATGAAAAAACCCGCCATCTTTCTGGGCGGGCTGAACAATCGGGTCACGTTCATAATTATTTCTAAATTATGTGCCGGAACCAGCAGGAACGGCACACCTTAAGCTTGGCCAGAAAACTCACAAAGAGCAAAAAAAAGCCCCGTAAAACGGGGCAGAGCAATGCGGTGGCTCTCTCAGGTGTCCCTGGTGTGGGGATAACTGGATTATCGGCCCTGTTTTTCCGGACATTAGTGCCACGTCAGAATATTTTCGCTTCTGCGTCTGCACGTCATCCTGTTTTCCCCTGACATCTCCTGGCTCCCGCCCCCCCGCTATAAGCGAGCTGCGGATATTGATAACATCATTCGGTGTGAATCAATTGGGAGCAGGTCAGTGTTATTCCGGCCGTGTTTGTGAAGTCTTGCTCAGCGATGGGAGTGCTGTTTGACAATGGCGGTGCGGCACTTATTCAGAAGCCGACTGTCATCTCTGTAATGCTATTTGCTGGCGCCAATGCCAGCATGTCCCAAAAGCTGCCCGGGGTGAATGAAATGTTTAATATCAGATAACAATAACCACCGTGTATACTTTGCTTACCACGCCCGGGAGGAGGTGGGTCATTGTATGTAGATGATTCAGAATGGGGATCATCCATCCTGATCAGACTTTGCGGGAATAAAAAGCAATTTTAAAATCTCACGGTAACACTGTTGCTTCTCATCATCATCATCGGCTGCAAGCTCCGATTTTTGCACTATTTTAATGCAAATTGTTGTTTTATTTATTTTGTTACCTGATCTGAGAATTTCACTGACTATTTGACCTAACACTCTTTGATATGAGGGGTCTACTTCAGCATCCAGAAGATGCGCAATTGAACTCAGGGGATCTCGCTTGGATAAATGACCGCGCATTTGTTCTCATGTTTGAGGGTAAGTTTGGGAGAATGTGAGCATAGTACATCTGTTAAGCCCACAATGGTTAGCTGGCAGAGTATAAAGGATGCAAAAAATTTGCGCACTGGCCTTTATCAGCCCGGTAAAACCGCCACACAGGCGGTTTTACCGGGCTGATATTAATGCCTCATGCCAGAGAAGTGGAAAATCAGTTCCTGTTTATTAGTAATATCAGCATCTTTATCAGACGAGTGATGATAACCCGACAAAGTGCTCAGTGTCCTGAGTGCATCGAGTATTGCCTGTTTCCTGTGAGCATCTTCTTCATTACACAGAAAAAGTTGCAGGCGTGCTGCCAGTGATTCGTTGCTGACCGGCGCCTCCTCCCTCAGAAGGGACAGCAGGGCTTCACCGGTGATAATGTCTATCCCTTTCGCGTTATGTCTCAACATATTATGTTCCTCATTACCTGGCTGTAAAAGGTCCGTCGGACCGACTGATGCTGTCGCTTCGTGCCGCCAGTCTGTTTTGTCCAATTTTTGAGTATAGCTACAGGTCCGGCTGAATATATAAAAACAGACTTATCCTGAGAGTTTTCAGGGTAAAATTTGATAACGGTAATGAGCAGCCCGCATGCAATATTTCCTCATACAGGGAGGAGTGATGAGTATGTTACTCATTTGTGCTTAATCCTGCAGTGGGGGCGGCCCGCGCCGGTGAACAAAAGGGTTCGCAGGATTGCAGGTGAAGTCAGTTGACCTGAACGAAGACAAACAAAGCAGGCTGGCAAAGATATGCCCGCTTACTGAGTCAAACGCGTGAAGATCCGGGTATGGGGGGGAGCATAGGCCTGTGAATGAAGCAAATAACATAATATTGCGTCCCGAAGATTGAGGTTATAAAATTTTTTCAATTTTTAGATGGCCAAAATGACCCGTTCTTCTTTATATCGTGAGAAATTGAGGCACTGCGTTTATTCACGATAGCGATCTGGACGGCAGTAAAACGGAGACAGTTTCAGAAATGAGTAGTCAGGTAACCGTGTAAATTTTTGGCCGGGTCATTATCAGTACGAAAGCACAGTTACGCAGTGTGATTATCAGGACTAAACAAATCTGATCCAGATATCAGTTCAGCCTGTTTACGCCCTTTTCCCAGCGTCATCGGCTCTTGTCGCAGCAGCCTGTCTTCGGGGAGAGAACCCAGAAATGGGCCTGTCAGGCCTCCTGCCCTGTGCACAAGGATAGTCAACCCGGAGAAGTTTTTTTGAACCTCAATGAAGCAGTCGAAAATTGCGCAAAAGAAATCAGGCGGATAGCTGGCGTCTGTCAGTCTGACGGAGACCTGAGTGCAGCAAAGTGCAGGGTCACTCTCGCCCTAAACGCGTTGGGGCATATCAACCGTACAAAACCTGATTTACAAATACTTAACTGGGGCCAGCTGCGTTTATCTCTTCAGTCACATTTAAACGGTTGTAGTGATATCAGATGGGTAACAGTCATTAAATACGCCAGAGCAAAAGCAAGCGCGCGCAGGGCCGGGGCCGTTAAGAAACAAAAAAAGGAAGTCTGACTGCTGACTGTAAGAAATGAAATGTGAATATCGCGGCTTGATGATGGTATCAGCGCGGAAACGATTTTTTCGCCGCGCTGGCGGGTCTGAAAGGCGCGTCGCCAGACAGCCTGATCCTCTGGCAGACCGGGCTAAGGCGGATGGCGGCAGTGGCAGCGAAAAAGAACATCGCTCTTCCTCATTGGTTCTGACCTGGAATAGCATCGGGTACTGATACACTGTGTACAGCACAGGTTCGTGTGCCTCCGTATTCTGCAGCTCATCCTCAGTGCACTCTTTTGTTCAGCATCTGTACTGCCTTTTTGCAGCCTTCACGGACACGCCAGTCACAGGTTTTCTGGCCGATCCGTCGCAGCGCACGTATGACATCTTCTTTTGGCGCGCCCGATTTTTTACTGAGAAGTCTGGGAACAATACAGCCAATCAGTTCAAGCGCTTTTTTACTGGTATCCTCTTCGGAACCCATGACGCCTCCGGGAAGCAAATGTTTTTTAATTATAGCATCCGGAGTGAGGCGACCCGAATGAGCGTGCCTGATGCGCGCTTCTGTGCAGATTCATGGGCTTTGTACAGGCAATCCTGACTGAATAAAGTCACCGGTTTCAGATATGCACCTGAACGGTGATACACAAGACCGGACACTGAATGGCGGGTACTCTGAGGCTGTTATCTTTACACTGAACGTCGGAGGGTTCGAGAGGCGTTGAGCACGTGCCGTTCTTTAAGTGCTTAAAGCCCTGACTGAAGAAATATGTGGGAAAGGGTAACTGTTATTTACGATATACTCAATGCTGAGAATTAACACAAATATTAAATCTGATTTATAGATTAATTAGTGGAATTATGGTTTATATACTATAAATTTATTGTCGGCTGGTATGTTTTCTTAAGCGACACTTGAAATTAATTTAAAATATTAATGGCGCTTAAGTGCGAGAAAACAGTATTTATCATATAAGTTTATTTTTTGAGGAAGATGCTTTTGCATCTTTTCAATTTCTTTTTTCGCGCCTGCTCCAGGGCGGTGCGGGGGACTGTCACACATGCTTACCAACCTCAGCGCCGACGAAGAACGCCGTCACCACGCGATCGCGATCCTGCGCAGGCCTGATGAAAGCCGGGATGATGTTCTGCAAAAATTTGTGCGGCTGGCCAGTCAGGCACTCGGTATACCGGGCAGTTTTATTTCCGTTCTGGATGATGAGAAACAGTACGTCAGTGCAGCACGAAATTTTAACCTTAAAGAATCCTCACGTGCTGACTCGCTTTGTCGTCATGTTGTCGACGGCGATACGGCAATGGTTGTTCCTGACACGCTTAACGATGAACGGTTCAGAACCCATCCCCTCATCACAGGTGCCCCATACATTCGTTTTTATGCGGGCACGCCATTAAAGAACAGTGAGGGCATTATCCTGGGGACCCTCTGCGTGACCGATACTGCACCACATGATTTTGGTGGTGAGCAGGTCACCATGCTCAGGCTCCTGGCTGCGCTGGTTATGTCGTTTCTGGAGGCCTGGCATGCTGCAAGCTTCGCCGATCCTGTTACCTCCCTGCCAAACCGCCAGCGCCTCATGCGTGACCTTCAGTACCTGAAAGCCTCGGAGGACAGAACACCACGACGTCTTATACTGATTGACTGCATCGACTTGTCACATGCTTACGAGCTGGCTCGTTCAATGGGCATGGAGCCAGTGGAAAGCCTGCTTAAAGACGTAGCCACGCTCCTGCCACTGCGGCTGAGGCCGGCACCCACGGATACGATTTACACGGTGGCCACGGGGCGGTTCGCTCTCCTTACCCGTGCCGACAGCATACTGAGTGCGTCCTGGGTAGTGGACAGACTGGAGGGCGTTCATGCTGATATCGGTGAGGGACTGAGCATAGCACTGACCATTCGCGCCGGTGAGGTGGATTTTTTGGCGGATGAATTGCCTTCGCAGGAAGTGCTTCGACGGTCTTTCAGCGCACTGCATGAGGCTGTCGGAGACAATATTGCCTGGAGGCGCTTCAGTGAAGCGTCTGACGGGCGCCGCACACGTGATTTTACACTGCTGAACGATCTTGCCTCAGCGCTGCGTAATAACCGGGGGCTTTATCTTGTCTATCAGCCTAAAATCTGCCTTAAACGCGGCATCCCTGTCGGGCTTGAGGCACTCATACGCTGGCATCATCCTACGTTCGGCGCGCTCTCACAGGCAGAGTTCCTTCCCCTTGCTGAGCAGACTGATTTACTCAGCGTCCTCACCGACTGGGTGGTCGATCGGGTGATTATGCGCCTCGTGCGGTTGCGTAACAGTCCCGTCCAGCTGCCTGTCTCGTTTAACGTGAGCGGTCAGGACCTGGCTCGCCCGTATTTTGCCCGTGATCTGGCAGAAAAAATGACGCGGGAAGAACTTCCTGCCGCACTGCTGGGAATTGAATGTCTGGAGACCGAACAGATAGTCGAAAATCACGCTGCGATAAAGGCACTTGAGGCGCTCAGGCTAAAAGGTTTCGTCATTTCACTGGATGATTTTGGCACCGGTCACAGCAATATTAACTACCTCCGGCGTATTCCGCTGGACGTTATCAAGCTCGACCGCTCACTCATTACCGGGCTTTCTTCTGACACAGCGTCACGCATTATTACACGCAGCATCATCAGCATGCTCAAGGAACTGAATTATGAGGTGCTGGCTGAAGGGGTTGAGAACGAGGAAACTGTCGCGGCTCTGACCCTGTACGGTTGCGATCAGGCTCAGGGGTTCTTTTATTCACGGCCTCTTGCCGAACCCGAGCTTGAGCAGTGGCTGACCTGGAGGCTGCGCGGCGCAGTTGAGAGGTAATATCACTTAAGGTCAGCCGCCGCTTCGCCAGACAAAAACACGTTTGCGGCAGTCTGAACACCATACCGGCTGTGAGCGTAAACCGGTATGTCTTCATTCAGTAAAGGTCCGGTTAAGTACGAATATAGCCGCTTAAACCGGACGACAACCTATCCCTGTATAGTGAAAGGTACGATAACTGCTCCTGCGTTATTAGCCGCGACGCGGTTTCGCCCGTCACGTTTGGCCTCGTACAGTGCCTCATCAGCATGGCGCAGGCCAGCCTCTCGCGCGCCATCCGGGCCTTGGTAAACGGCAACACCTGCTGAAATGGTCATTGTACCCACGCCTGTGAAGTGAGCGGTGCTGACTGTCATCCTTATACGCTCGGCCGTCGCTACACCGTCCGAAAGAGACGTCTGCGGCAGAAGCAGAATGAACTCTTCCCCTCCAAACCGGCTGACCATGTCAGCAGGCCTGCAGGCCTGTCTGAGTAATGCGGCCAGACTGACCAAAGCAACATCACCTGCGTCATGACCGAATGCGTCGTTGATGTTTTTAAAATGGTCGATATCAATCACGATGACGCAGTGTGTCGTGCCGTCCTTTACTCTTTCAGCCATTACATTAAAGCCACGGCGGTTATATAAGCCCGTGAGAGGGTCGGTCATCGCTTCATCACTGATGACGGCCATCTGCCCTGAGACAGCCGTCCGGTGATCCCGCACGGCTTCCGTCAGGCAGTCCGCTTCGTAATACCATGCCTTTACACCGCGTACCGACTCGGCGGTAGCGTTACTGCCCCCTTCACGCACGATTGCTGCGAGTCTTTCCAGAGGCAACGCAATACGTCCGGCAAGCAGTGCCATGACACCCGAGGTCAGTGCGATGATACCAATAATGAACCAGACGGTATTACGTACGGATTGCATAAGAATGGCACTGACCGTCTCAGAGGTTCCTGCCATGAAAATATTCCAGCCGGTTGAGCGAAGATTGGCATAGCCTACAAGTAGCTTACGGCCATCGCTCTCTGTACTGAACCGCCCGTTTTGCGTCTCTGCCAGGCGTTTTTGCACTGCGGCGGGGAGAACCATTTTCTCGCCGGTTTTTGACGGGTCGTGGTTGAAAATAATCAGCCCTTCGTTGCTGACAACACTGACCACCGCATCTCTGCCCAGGAAATGCTGACTCAGAATATCGCTCAGCATGCTCTGCTTTTTAAGATAAATTGTTCCCCCGATATAACCGAGATAACTGCCCTCCGGGCCAAAAAGTGGATGAGAGATGAAAATAACGTAATTGCCTGTTGCCGAGGTGAAAGGTGGCGATATGAAGGGCTTCCTGGTATCAATAGACTTACGGCTGGCAACCGATTTCAGCTTGACACCCACAAGTTTCATGCTTTCGGGTGACGTGGCGGCAATAACAGCGTCCCGGTTTACCACAACTACTGTATTAAAAAAGCCGGACTGAAGTCTGAGTCTGTCGCTTTCACCCGCCAGGTGGACAACATCATTCAGCGTCTTTATCTGAGACGCGCTCCAGGCCAGCTCCTGCTGGGCAGTCCTGAGGTAGCGGTCGGTTGTGTCAGCAAGCTTTTGAGCGTAAGCAATGTTGCTCTCAATCAGGCTTTCTTCAATGCTGTTTTTCTGGAAAAGAAAGAGTGCCCCCATAAGCAGGAAGCACGTGAAGATAATGCCTCCTGCAGTAAGTGATGTCAGCAGCATCCTGAGGTGAATTTTTTTTTGAAACATGGCAATAATCCTGACTGTATATATTTTCAAAATATACCAGTCAGTAGTGCGTTCAACTCGCCAATTAGATGACTGAAATGGTCGCTTTTCTCTTCACATACTCACCTCTTCCCGTCTTTTTAGTGGATAATCTGCCAGCTAATGAGAAGGGAATTATATTTACAGGGCAGGTCGACAGGTTCCTGTGGCCCTTCCATACCAATATTAAGGGGAACTGTTTTGCTAAAGAAACTCCTGAGAAGTCCTGTAACCGTCAAAAATGATGTTCGTGAGCTGAGAATCAGTGCGGGAATGGCGCAGGCATTCGCCGCAGAGCGATTTGAGATCAGTCTGCGCGTCTGGCCGTTGAAGGAGGCCAAAAAAACCGGCATCGCTGAGCCAGGGAGAATATGAACTTCTTCTGTTACTGGCTGGTAAGCACCCGCATTTTAATCTTAAAGGGCTGGATGATAAGTAGGCATCTCGCATCATTTTTGCAGAATTTATATATTTTTTTGAGTATCAGGTCCGGATTCAGGAAAAATGGTAAGGGGCCGCATCCTGCACAAATCAGACACTGCCCCTGGGGTTTCGTGAGTAACCAGACAGTTTTGTCTTTTAAACGCTCAGTAAATGCAGCATACCCCTCAATACGGATAAGGTATGCCGTCAGAGGGGAAGTCACTGAGCCCGGCCGCTCTGAAGTTACCGCAGTCATCCGACAAAATTAAATGTCAGAAACTTTGCCAGTTGTGATCCCCCTGTGTCGCACCAGACATCGCAGGGCGTAAGGCTTTTAACGGACTCTTCATCTGAGCATGGGTGGGTGTCGCAGTGGCTGGCGTGGAAACCAGCGTAAAGGTATTCACCAGCTCGTTCAGGGAAGCGGCCTGCTCCATAAGCGAGCGTGACGCCGCGGAGGCCTGCTCAACCAGCGCGGCGTTCTGTTGTGTAACGTCGTCCATCTGATTAACGGCCTGGTGAACCTGCCCGATACCCTGTGACTGTTCGCTGGCAGCTACAGAAATTTCATCGACCAGATCGGTAACCTGCCTAACGGCATCGTTCATGCGCGTCATATTGTTACCCACACCTTCTGCCTGGTCAGAGCCGGCTTCAACAAATCCCATAGACGATTCAATCAGCGTCTTGATTTCACGGGCAGAAGACGATGAACGCTGGGCGAGGTTACGGACCTCGCCGGCGACCACGGCAAAGCCACGGCCCTGCTCGCCGGCTCGTGCGGCCTCAACAGCGGCGTTAAGGGCAAGGATATTGGTCTGAAACGCAATTCCTTCGATAAGCGCAATAATATCCGTTATTTTTGCGGAGCTTCCCCTGATATCGCCCATGGTGGCCAGCAGCCGGCGGACACGGCCGGCACTGTCTTCTGAAATTTCCTGTGCGTTCTTAGCCAGCTGGCTGGCCAGCCGCGTGTTTTCTGCGGTCTGACGCACTGTCTCACTGAGTTCCGACATGCTGGCTGCTGTCTGCTCCAGCGAGGCTGCCTGTTCTTCCGTCCGAGAGGACAGGTCCTCATTTCCGGCTGAAATCTGAGCTGATGCTGAGCTGACTGACTGTGCAGAGGCTTCAACCTTTGTCAGGGAGGCAGAGACATTTTCAATCAGATGGTTAAAGGCTTTCGCTGTCATGCCGATTTCATCCCGGCGCGATGCGTCCACCCTCAGCGTCAGGTCAAGCCGTTCGCTGGCGGTTTCCATGGTCTTGCGCATGCCGTTCAGCTGTCGACGGATGGCAAAAATCGTTTTCAGTGTAAAAAAGCCGAGGATAATTATGGCCAGTGCAGAGCCCCCTGTCAGTCCCCACAGGGTGGTCCTGTACGTGCGATCATTCTCTTTACGCAGCGCGCTACCGATATCCACATTCAGCTTCAGTTGTTTCTGATAGCCGGCGATCAGCTCACGGGCCGCCGCGCCGATGCCGTCATTTCCCTGAAGTGCACCGAGAGACACGGCGTCATTCTGTGCGCGTGACCCTGCCAGAAAAGCAGGAAGAGTGGCGTCAATTTTTTTAATGGTGGCAAACGCGGCATCCGTCATCTGCCGATCCTGCTCATCTGAGACGTCGTTGTTCAGGTAATACTGGTTGAGGGTTTTAATTTGTCCGATAACACCATCAATTTCCTTTTCCACTTCAGCCTGTCGGCGCGGGTCTGTTGCGCTCTGGTGCCGGTAGAGCCATATGATGAGCGAATTGCTTCCGTCAACCATTCTGCCGATATCAAGCACGGAGGGGAGCGTGTTTTCCTGAACATACTGGAAGCGGGACTGAAACCCGTTGGCCACCATAACAGCCACGATGACCATCGCGCACAGAGCGGCAGAAAGGAGGGAAAAGGTAAGCAACAAGCGCTGTGTAATCGTCATTGGAGTTTCCTGCCACAGATGGCATCTTACAGGTTAATAAGGAATGAAGTTAAAGCAAACTGTCAGAACAAATATCGGCAGGAAAGCAGCATAAATTAGCCAGTAAAACTAAAAAGTGACATATCACTGAAATAAAAGGTGATTAATTCCCAACTTGTCTCGTTTTCTGGTTGATTAATCAGTCAGCGCAAGACTCTGCTGCCTCTGTGAAACTCTCAAAAAAAACCCGCATGGCGGGCAAGTAACAGTAATCAGGTCCATCTTTTGACTGACGCATGTTCCGACGGCTTTGGAAAAAGGCCTTTACCTGTGAAAACGGCAGCATGAATGCATACGCTGATTCAAAAGGTGCCGCCGTGATTCAATGCATTAAAGAACGGGGGGCCTCTGCCGATAAATTAAAACAAGCCAGCACCATGGAAAATGAGAAGGTCGGTCTTAAAATAACAAAGCAAATTCATTCTGATTTTACGGGGCCCCCTGGCCCCTTTTTTTATCCTGAAAGTACTTTTCTTTTTCACCTGCATCAGGGCCTGCGAAAGCCATGAATGACCTGCACAGCCCTCAGTTTTTGTCATTCATCCTGTGAATGACTTGCTCCGGACATCTGCATAGGCCCAACTCTCCCACGAGCGCTGACTTTCCCGTACATATTTCAGCAGTGAGGGCGCTCATGCAAAGAATCTTAACGTAAGTGAACGGACTTAAAGAGCGAACAACGTGAAGTGTATGACTGACATGCTCCCTGAGCGCCGGCGGCCAGCACTCAGGTGATTACTCGTACATAGATCAGTAAAGACGGAACTCAGAGTTTCAGCGACCCGAGGCTGGGTCGTGCTTCCCGCAGCGGGGAAGCGCTGAACTGACAGGAATGCTCTTTATGATGTCACTCATACCCTGAATGCCTCAACCAGTGCACGAAGCGAATGAGCCTGCTCAGAAAGAGACTGAGACGCGGAGGAGGACTCTTCAACCAGTGCGGCGTTATTCTGTGTCACGCCGTCCATCTGGCTGACCGCAATACTGACCTGAGATATTCCCTGCATCTGCTCCGACGATGCCAGCGCTATTTCATCCATGGCGCCAGCCAGTTCGCCAACCATGGCGACGATTTTAAGAATGCTTTCACCCGTGCCGCCGGCAACGGTGACGCCTTTTCCGACCTGCTCCACAGCCTGCGCAATAAGTGTTTTAATCTCTTTCGCCGCCGTCGCACTGCGCTGAGCCAGGATGCGAACTTCTCCGGCCACTACGGCGAAGCCCCGACCCTGCTCGCCTGCCCGTGCCGCCTCTACAGCTGCGTTCAGGGCAAGAATATTGGTCTGAAACGCAATACCCTCGATGACGCCGGTAATATCACCGATTTTGGAAGCACTTACAGAAATTTCATTCATGGTCTCGGACATCATCCTGACGTCAGTCTCACCGGTGCGTGCCAGACTCGCAGTTTCCCTGGCTGAGTAGGCTGTCTGCTGCGCTCCGGCGGTATTGCTTTTTACGGTGGCGGTGAGTTGCTCCATGCTGGCTGCGGTTTCCTGAAGCGCCGCTGCCTGCTGTTCGGTACGGGAAGACAGCTCAGTATTGCCCTGTGCAATCTCGTCGGCGGCCAGCGCTACGCTTCCGGAGGAGTTTTTAATCTCAGTAACCAGCTGCCGTAATTTCGACTGCATCTCGCCTAAGGACGCCAGCAGGCTGTTCCTGTCATTGCTGCGTAACCTCACCTCAGAGGTGAGGTCACCCGCCGCTATGGCGGCCGCCAGTACCTGAGCCTGCGCGGGTTCGCCACCCAACTGTCTCATCAGAATGCGGGTAATAATAAAACCGGTAGCGACGGAAAACACGACAGAAAGCGTGGCAAGAACGACCAGAATAAAGGAGGCCCGGTCTGTGTTTTCGCTGTTTTGCTGAACGACCTGGCGGGTGTTGTTCATCTGAATAACGGTCATTTCGTTAAGGCTGTCCAGAAGGCTTCGCTGGATGGGGCGCACCGTGTTCATCAGGTAGGAGGTTGCCTGCTCCGGCTGATTGTTCAGGCCAAACTGTCCGGCTGTCTCAAGACCTGCCATCACCTGTTCATCGTTAGCGGTTATTTTCTCAAAAACAACCCTGCCCGCCGGCGTTGAATCCTGCCGCATCATAGTGGCAAGGGCTTCCCGGTTACTCATGTACTGGTTTTTTTGTGTCTCCAGCCGCCTCCACTCAGGCTCCATCGCCTTTGTTTCATTCAGGAGGGCGAGGTTACGCGCTGCGATAGCCATGTCCCGCACGTTGCCGCGCATGTCAAGTATCAGCTGGTATTTCTTCATTTTGACGTTAAGCGCATCCTCCATCCCGTCACGGGCGCTGTGCAGGGCGTGGAGAGAGATGGCAGTGCAGAGGACAAATAACAGAATCAACAGCCCAAAACCGGTGGCCAGCCTGACGGATATTTTCATTTTTATGATTTCCTGATGTGATGTTATGTCGTCTAACTATCGGCACAGCCTTTCCAGTTCATTAGGTTGTTTGCAAAAAAATTACACAGATATATATAGTGCACTACTTAATTGCCAATTTAAAAAGCAACCCCCCCTTATCCTCCTGTTGTGCAGGCAGGTATACTGTCATGTAAGACAGTACGGGTATCCATGACGGAACACGTTAACGGGCATCCGGAATGAGGTAACGGCAGGAAAAATCATGGAAAATTCAGCGCTCGATTCAGAGAGTCCCGGTGGTGTGGTACTGCTTGATGAGCAGTTGTGTTTTGAACTCTATGCAACGTCTCTTGCCATGACGCGGCTTTATCAACCCCTACTAAGGCAGCTCGGGCTGACCTATCCGCAATATCTGGTGATGCTTGCACTTTGGGAAAAGGACGGGATTACCGTTTCAGAGGTGGCTCAGCGCGTACAGCTCGACTCCGGCACGCTCAGTCAGCTTCTCAGGCGCCTGGAGCAGGCTGGTTTTATTGTCCGCCGGCGGGATGCTGAAAAAGATGAAAGGCGGGTCATCATCACGCTGACCAGTCAGGGAGACGATTTCAGAAAACAGGCCAGCGGGATATCCGGAGCAGTCATAAAGGACATTGGTATGTCTTATGAAGCCCTTGCTTACTTAAGGGATGACGTGTCGTTGCTGCGCCGTAAAATTAATGCAGCCCTGCATACGGCCCAAAAGCGCGGGTAAATTATTTCCGGCTGCTTTTGATAAAAAGCATTTCAATCTGCTTTCCACGCATCATACACAGTTTGAAATTAGCAATGTCCGCTTGTGGCGCTAAGCGGACAGGCTGACTGAGCTGAAGGTCCGCTATGAGCTGTGAGTTCAACCGATGGATGCAACACACTGGCTAAACCGCTCTGCGGGTGATTCATAGTCTAGCGTTTTTCTCGGCCTTTCGTTGAGCTGTC